>NZ_SNUN01000008.1:0-135070 GCF_012027535.1 Thermococcus sp. GR5
TGGGGGCGGTAGCCCCCCGGAGGTTTAGGAGAAAAACGGGGTTTGTGGGGCGAAGCCCCACTTCGGGGGTTTGAGAGTACAGAGAGATAAGGGGGCGGAGCCCCCTTGTCTTTCGTTATGGTGGGCCCGCGGGGATTCGAACCCCGGACCTCCACCTTGTAAGGGTGGCGTCATAACCATCTAGACCACGGGCCCGCCCAGAGTAAAGAAAAGGGGGAAGGTTATAAAATTTTCGAAGCTACTTCTCAACTCCTCTCCTGACCTTCACGGCCAGACCGCTCTGGAAGAGCTTGAGCTCCCTTCCGTTCAGCAGTGTCTGCCCGGTTGCCAGGAGCTCATCGTTTCTGTTCACGATAAGAACCTCGTCGTATGGCCTTATGTTCTCGTCGGCATCAATCACGAACTTCGCGAAGACGTTCTTGCCCTTCCTCGCGAAGGGTTCGGCGTCCTCATCGACCACCACGCGCATCCTCGGGAACGGCAGGATTTCGTGGAGCCTCTTAGCACCTTCGATACCGAGCGTTAAAAGCCCATCCTCCGCTCTGAAGGTTGCGAGGTGCTTGCCCTTTGCCTTGATCTGTCTTGGCATCCCCGTCTTCCTCGACAGCTCGACAAAGGCGTCCTTAAAGGCCTCCCCAGCACCCCCTCCGAACTGGTACTCGGCTACAGCCATAACGTAGTTCCTGACCTCATGCTTCCCTGGCTTCCCTATCGTAAAGTCCTCCTCGCCCTCACTCTGGGCAAAGGGGTAGCTAAGGCTTAAATACTTGGGAATCTCCCCGAATATCGGATGGTTGATTGTTTCAGGGAACTTCGCCTTAACGCGCTCCGCTCTCGCTTTGGCCCTCTGGACTATCGGCCACTTCAAGGATTCTTCGCTCACCTTGAAGAAGGCGCTCGCCTTGGTTATCGGCTCGTTCTTTTCGAGGTAGTCTTGATACTCGAGGAGGCGCTTGTAGGCAGCGTAGAGCTTCGGATGTGAGCGCGCCCTCTCGTCAACTAACCTCCAGAGTTCGCCCTCCTTGATGGCCTGCTTCACGCGGTTGAGCTCCTCCCTGATTACCCAGAGGTTGTGGAGAGCAAGAAGCCTCGTGCGCTCTTCCTTCGGCATCTCGCGGAGCTCCTGGGGGGTGTAGCGGGAACAGACGGGGCATGAGCACGGGAAGTACTCAAGCTCGCTCAGGTGCTTCGTCCCCTCAGGCGTCAGGTAGCGGTCGTCCTTGGCGTAGAGGGCGTAGCTGGCAGAGTCAAAGAGGTCTATCCCCATCGCCACAGCTAAAGCGAATATCATCGGGTGGCCAGCGCCGAAGAGGTGAACCGGCCTGTCGGACCTCAAGCCCTGCTTGGAGGCTATGACCACATCAACCAAATCCCTGTAGCGGTAGCTCTCCATCAGCGGCACGACAGCGCCAATAGGATGAATCTCGAAGTTCATCTCGCTGAGCTTTCTGGCGGCATATGTTCTCAGGTCCGGATACGTTGAGCCCTGAACCGCCGCGTTCATCGCTATCCCCTTTATCTCCTCGGCCTCCTTCGCGCGCTCGAGGGTTATCCTGAGATCTTCCTCTGCCTTCTCCCTTGGAGCATCCGGGGGCGTGGGGATGTCAAGGAAAGTCCCGATGTCGACACCAATCCTCTCCTGGAACTCGACTATCTCCCTGTTGGTAACGTCAACGCCGCCGTAGCGCATGAGCTGGAAGGAGCCGGAATCGACCTCGATGATGCCGTCGTAGTCAAGGAGCCTGTGAATGCCGACCTCAAGGGCCTTCTCTCTAAGCTCGGGTGTCTTGTAAATGATGTAGGAGTTGGTGATTATTATGCCGAAGCCCATCTCCTTCAGTTCCTTCGGCGTCACTGTGAGTTGCTTCGGGTTGATGACTGGCATTATGGCAGGCGTTTCTATCTTCTTCCCGTTAACTTCAAGCTTTCCAATCCTACCAGCGGCGTCTCTCGCCTTTACCTCAAACTTAAACTCGACCATCTCGCAACACCTCAAGAACCTTCGGCGGTCGGTTTAAAAGCCTAAGCTAATAGGCCAACGAGCAGGTATGCCAGCCCACCAGCAGCCAGAGGACCGAGAATCCACCCCCGGACTATTCCAAGGAGAACCCTGACATTTACATGCTCACCTTTGTAAGCACTAAGCCCGCTTATGGCGCCTATTATTGCCTGACCAGAGCTGACTGGGAGTCCCAGCAGGTTAGCGGCGCTGACCGCTAAAGAAGCCCCTAACTGCGATGAGAAAGCCGAAGTCGGTCCAAGAGGGGAGAGATCCCTTCCAACCGTCATCATAACCTCATAGCTGAAGGTCAGCGCTCCAATGGCGAGCATGAGGGCAAGGACGACCTTGAACGGCCCATCAAAGCCCAAGCTTTCTAGTATACCTGCTACGTTGGAGAGCTCGTTTGCACCGAGGTTGAAAGCTGAGAAAGAAGCCGCCGTAAATATCAACCACCTCTGGGTCAGCTCCAGGTTTTTGAGGCACTTTATCCTCTTCAACACCGGAGAGTAGAGACGATAGACGACTATGGCCGTAAGGGCCGCCAGGATGGGGGAGAGAACCCATGCGAGGGTTATCCTTCCAAGCGTTCCCCAGTCGACAGACAGGCCAAGCGCAAGGGAGGCACCTGTTAAAGCTCCGATGAGGGACTGTGTGGTTGAGATGGGCTTTCCCCAGAGGCTCGCGATTGTAACTGCTACCGCTGCGCTGAAGAGTACTAAACCAAGCGTCGGGGCTCCCATACCTTCGGCTAACCCGCTCACCGTTCCTGAAACGCCCGAACCACCAAGGAGGGCACCCAAAGTCGTAAATATTCCAATGAGCAGCACGGCCCGCTTGAATCCAATAACTCCCGAACCCACGGCGGTCCCAACTGCCTTTGCACTGTCGTTCGCACCTATTGCCCAGGCCATGAAAAGGGCAGCGATTATGAGCATCATCGTAATCACGCCTATTTAGTCTATTGGTTAACACATAGTCTATATAGTCTATGTAGCACATAAGTGAGCATTTAAAAAGGTTTCGCATGGGGATGAGAGCAGGCACTCTCAAAGCCTGCCCAGGAGTAGTCTAACATAGCCGTAAACGTGGAGTGTGAGGTAGAACAGCGCCCAGAACCAGACTATAAACGGGAAGAACAGGGCATTAAAGAACGAGCCACCCTCAACAAACGTCGGAACGAGCATCGTGATGACCTCAAAGCCATACCAAAATGCAAAGAGCTCAAAGCGACCAAGAACCAAGAGGAGAGGAGGAAGGATAACATCAAGAAATGCCACGAAGTCGGAAAACAGCAGGAACGCCCAATCCTTGGTGAAGCCGCCGCCGAGGTTCTTCAGATCGCCGAGGAACCAGCGCTTCCTCTGGCGCCAGAGTTTGGAGAGAGTCTTAGGCATCTCGGTGTAGACCTTGGCCATTGGGGCGTAGACGACCTTTCCGAGCTTTTTGATGGATTTGGTCGTGGCATAGTCCTCGACTATGTCCTCAACAAAACCGCCAATTCTCTCAAGCGCTTCCCTCCTGAAGGCCGCTATGGGCCCGGGAGCGAGGCTCAGGTCGTCGAGCTCTTTAGCGCGTCGGAACATTGCAATCCTCAGGTGCTCAATATCTTGAGCCCTCTCGAGGAAGGAAGAGCCCATAATCCGTACCTGGCCGCCCACGCCGAGGGTCTCATCAGAGTGGAAGCGCCTCACCAGCCCCTTCAGGGCATTTTTATCGAGCTCGCTGTCGGCGTCGGTGGTGGCTATTATCTCACCGCTCGCCTTCGCAAGGCCGAAATTGAGGGCTTTCGCCTTCCCGCCGTGTTCTTTTCTGTAAATTCTGAGCCTTGAATCCTTAATAGAGCTCGCAATCTCGTATGTGTCATCCTCGCTTCCATCATCAACAACTATGACCTCAAAATCCGGGTAATCCTGAGCAAGAGCCGATTTTATGGCCCTCAAGATCCTTTCTCCCTCGTTGTAGGCAGGGATTATTAGGCTAACCTTCGGCGTCCATTCCCGAATTCTGTAATTACTGAAAAGGCTAATTATGTAATTAACGAAAAAGTAGCCGTCCCAAGCAAGGATTACCGCAAGGGCCATGAGGAGGAAGTCCATGGTGGAAGAATCGAGGGGGCGCTTTTAACTTTTGCCTGCAAGCCTGTACTTCACAACGTACCGTCCGTGCTCGAATTCGTCCTCTTCAGCCTCCAAGACCTCGGCGGGCTCAAGCTCCAGCCCAAAGTCGAGGGCTTCCCACTTGATGTCGTCGAAGTAGTCGTAGAGCCCGCAGGTTGCGCAGAACGAGCCCTCAAACTCAATGACGACCTCATCGCCATTGACTCCCACGAGCCTGGCCTGGGCTTCGCTGCCGTGGAGCCGGTTGAACTCCTCAAGAACCTTTTTGAGCACTTCCATCTTCTCACCCAATTGGGGTTCATCATAAGCACTTAAAAAGTTTGTTAAGCCAACCGAATAGTTTAAAAATCCAAAAGCAAATGGTCGGCCGATGAGTGAGGAAAGGATAAGGTACGCCGAGAGAGAATACGCGGACGAGGAGATATTCGAGATACTGAGCGAGCCGGTTAGGGAGTGGTTTAAGCGGAAGTTCGGCACCTTCACTCCGCCCCAGCGATATGCGGTTATTGAGATCCACAAGGGAGAGAATGTTCTCATCTCATCGCCGACCGGTTCTGGAAAGACTCTCTCTGCTTTTCTCGCGGCAATAAATGAGCTTATTCTTTTGGGGAAAGAGGGGAAGCTGGATGATAAAATCTACGTTCTTTACGTCTCGCCGCTGAGAGCACTCAACAACGACATAAAGCGTAATCTTGAGGGACCATTGGCGGAGATAAATGAAGTGGCAAAAGAGCTCGGCTACGAGCTGCCGGAGATAAGGGTCGGCATAAGGACGAGCGACACCTCGAGCTACGAGAAGAGCAAGATGGTGAGAAAACCACCCCACATACTCATAACCACTCCAGAAAGCCTCGCCATAGCGCTCAACGCGCCGAAGTTCCGCGAGAGGCTGAGAACTGTAAAGTACCTCATCATCGATGAGGTTCACGCCTTGGCCGAGAACAAGCGCGGTTCTCACCTAGCATTGAGCGTTGAACGCCTGGCAAATCTCGCCGAGAGTGAATTCGTCAGGATAGGCTTGAGCGCTACAATTCACCCCCTCGAGGAGGTCGCCAAGTTCGTTTTCGGCTTCGATGATGAGGGCAAACCGAGACCTGGCCTAATAGTTGACGTCAGCTTCGCCAAAGAGACCAGAATATGGGTTGAGAGCGTCGTCGAGGATTTGATTTACACTGACGCTGGAACCCTGAGCGACGCCCTCTACAAACGCCTGGCCGAGCTGATAAGGGAACACAGGACGACGCTAATCTTCACCAACACTAGGAGCGGTGCTGAGAGAGTGGCCTTCAACCTGAAGAAGCGCTATCCTGAGTTTGAGGGGCTGATAGAGGCTCACCACTCAAGCCTTTCGCGAGAGGTTCGTCTGGACGTCGAGGAGAAGCTAAAGAGGGGTGAGCTGAAGGCTGTTGTCACTTCGACAAGCTTAGAGCTTGGCATTGACATCGGTACAATAGATTTGGTTATCCTCATCGGTTCGCCAAAGAGCGTCAATAGAGCATTGCAAAGGATTGGAAGGGCCGGTCACAGGTTGCACGACGTGAGCAAAGGTGTCATTTTGGCCCTCGACAGGGACGATTTGGTTGAGGTTACCGTTTTGGCGCACAACGCCCGCAACAGGAGGCTCGACAGGGTTAGAATTCCGAAGAATCCACTTGATGTTCTGGTTCAGCATTTGCTAGGAATGGCACTGAACCAGGTCTGGGAGGTCGATGAGGCATACAAGCTCGTGAGAAGAGCTTACCCCTTCCACGACCTGCGTTACGAGGACTTCATGAGCGTGCTGAAGTATCTGGCGGGAGAATACGCCGGCCTCGAGGAGAGGAAGGTCTATGCCAAGATATGGCTGGAGGACGGAAAATTCGGCAGGCGCGGCAAGATGACGAGGGCCATCTACTACATGAACGTCGGGACAATTCCTGACGAAGCAAAGATAAAGGTTTACACTATGGACAAAAAGCTCATCGGGACGGTTGAAGAGGAGTTCGCCGAGAGGCTCATGCCAGGAGACATCTTCGTTCTCGCCGGAAGGACCTACGAGTTCATCAAGAGCAGGGGCAACAAGATCTACGTTATCCCGCGCGAGGGTGCGAAGCCAACCATACCTGCCTGGTTCTCAGAGATGCTTCCGCTGAGCTTTGACCTTGCCCTGGACGTTCAGAGGTTTAGGAGGGAAGTTAAGAACCTTCTAGACAAGGAGAGCGCAAAGTCGCTTCTCACGAAGAAATACGGCATAGACGAGCGCGCCGCGAGAGCAATTTTATCCTACTTCCGCGAGCAGGCTCGCTATTCGGTGATTCCGGACGACAGCACGGTTCTCGTTGAGGAAATCCTTGGCGAGAAGAGAAACCGCTACTTTTTCCACACACTCATCGGCAGGCGAGCAAACGATGCCTTAAGCAGAGCCTTTGCCTACATGGTCAGCCAGTGGAAGAACTGCAACGTTGGAATAGCGATAAACGACAACGGCTTTGCCCTTCTCCTCCCGCCGGAGAAGAGGTTGAACGAGGAAGAAATACGGGCGCTCTTTGAGATTGGAGATTTGAGGGGGGCTCTCAAAAAGGCCCTCGACAATACCGAACTGCTGAAGAGAAGGTTTAGACACGTGGCCAACCGTGGACTGCTCATTTTAAGGCGCTATATCGGGAGGAGCAAGAGGCTCGGCAGGCAGCAGGTGATGGCCGTTGCTCTCCTCAAAGTGCTCAAGGAGAACTACCCCTACTTCCCGCTCCTGAAAGAGGTCTACCGCGAGATAATGGAGGACAAAATGGACGTTGAGAGCGCGGAGCAGTTCCTGAGCTGGGTTCGCGATGGGAAAGTTAGGGTTGTAATCGAGCACAACGAGCTGCCAAGTCCATTCGCCTTCAACCTCGAAGTTATAGGTTCCAGCGACGTCGTTCTGATGGAAGACAGAAGGGAACTCATCAAGCAGCTGCACAGAAAGATAATGGCGATGATAGAAGCATCAGGGTAAAGAAACCACGCGATCGTTGTAGATCACTATCCCTCTGTCAGTAATTTCATACGGTCTGATGGTTCCGTCGAAGCCGCTCCCTCTAAATTTGGTTATCTTGATGCCCCTGGAGAGCCTTCCGTCGATTTCGAAGGCCTCCAGCTCTATCACGCCACTCACAAGGTACTCCTCGATGTCCGTTCTCTGGAGCTCCGATGTCAGCAGAACGGTCGTTTTCATCCTCATCATCGTCTTTATGAAGGCCAGGAAAGCCCTCCTGTACTCTATCTCCTTCGTTGCTGTCAGCTTGAGCATGGTTATGGGATCGAGAATTATTCGGGTGTAGTGCCTCGTGCGGAGCTGCTGCTTTATGGCCTCCGTCATTCTCTCTATGTTCTTAGCGAAGGACTCAAAGAAGTCGTCCACGAGAACGTATCTCTCAGCCGCAGGAGTTGCGTCTATCAGGGTGAACCTAGGATCGCGGAGGTTAAATCCCATCTTGGTCATGTCCGCCCTGAGGTTATCTGCTGGCTCCTCTAAGGTCACATAGAGAACGTTCTCCCCGTTGGCAATGCCTGCCATAGCAAAGTGCATCGCGAGCGTTGTTTTCCCAGTTCCGGGAGCTCCCTTGACTAGATAAGTCCTTCCCGGGATTAGGCCACCGTTGAGCATCGCATCGAGACCAGGAATGCCCGTTGATATCCTTGCGCTCTCCATGTTTCTGCCCCGGGTATATTCTAGTCCCCGGAAATATAAGAACTTTTCGAGCTCTGGCAGATTCTGGCTTCTGCTTGGAGTATTAGTTGAGAGTTACACATTGAAAATTAGGGGAGAGGACTAAGCCTCGAGAGTCTTAACAACAAACGCCAGCAGGTCAGTCAATTCTCTTGTCCTCGTCTCAGGCGAAGCACCCATGTGGCCGCTCTTAGTTTCCACGCGCAGATAAACCGGCGCGCTGACCGCTCTTAGCTTCATGAAAAACTTGAGGGCGTGTGCTGGATGAACCCTGTCATCATATAAGCCAGTGTAGAGGAGCGTTGGTGGATATTTTTGCTCTTTAACGTTATGGTAGGGCGAGTATTTGAGCAGGAACTCCCTGTCCTTCGGATCGTCGGGGTTGCCGTACTCAGGAACCCAAACGCTGCCGATGTAGAGATTGTGGAAGCGGAGCATGTCGATGACGGGGTAGCCTATCAGAGCCGCGTCCATGACGTCCGGCCGCTGGACGAGCGTCGCTGAGACAAGCAGTCCACCGTTGCTCCTGCCCCAGGCGGCAACCTTGTAGCCCTCGGCCCTAAGCTTACCGAGAACGGCTATGAAGTCGTCGAAGACGTTCTGCTTGTTTTCTCTCATTCCGGCGCGGTGCCACTCTTCGCCGTATTCACTGCCTCCCCTGAGGTTGGCCATCACAAAGGTTCCGCCGCGCCGTATGAACGGAATCGCCTGCGGGAAGAACCTCGGAGTTAAGGCAATGTTGAAGCCGCCGTAGCCAAAGACCCAGGCCTTCTTCTCGTCTTTCTCTCCTTTTACAATGAAGTAGTGGATTCTCGTTCCGTCCTTTGAGATCGCAAAGTCCTCGCCCACCTGAAAGTCTCCTTCAATCTTCCTCTCGTCGAGAAGCTTCAGCTCCCCGTCAAACTCGTAGAGCCTGTAGGGGATGGTGAAGCTCTCGTATCGAAGGATAACCTTCTTGCCATCGGCGTCGAGTGGATAGAGGCTTCCGGGCAGGTTAAAGGTAATCTCGTCGAGCTTCTTGCCATCAAGTGAGTAGACCCCAAGTCTGTGGCTGGCATGGACGAGCCTGCCGGCTAGGATTCTGTCGCCCACTATTACTGCCCACTCCAGCGGGAACTCATCCTCGGGGATCACCTCCTCGATTTCGCCGTCTTCGATTGCGATGATCTTTCCGAGGCCCTTTCCTTCCTTCGTGAGAATGTAGACCTTTCCATCGACAACCTCTATCGGCTGTGCCGGAACCTCGGCCGAGTAAACCTTCTCCCACTTTTCGGGCTCCTCTATGGGGCCGAGGTATATCTCAGCCTTGTTCCAGCCAAAGGTCACAACTACCATCGCCCACTTTCCGTCGGTGCTCTTCCTCAGCCCGATGAAGTAGCCGGAGCTAAGCCCCTCGCCGAAGACCATCTTCTCTCCGCCCTCATCCTTCCAGAAGAGCCTCACGGCTGGAGCCTTAACGCCATCGGGTGTCTCGTCGTGGCGGTAGAACCTGCCGAAGTAGTAGCCGTTTTCCAGGAAAGCAACGTTCCAGACCGAGGGCTTCATCTCGTCGATGAGCTCTCCGGTTTCAAGGTCTATGATCCTTGTTATCCCCTCGTCGGCGCCTCCGATGGAAAAGCTGTATGCGAGGCGTTTCCCAGCATCGTCTGCTGTGAACCCCTGAAGGAGAACCTCGTCGCCAAGCTCCTCCTCAAGCCTCTTGGAGTCAACTAGAATTTTTCCGCTGAGCCACTTAATTATCTGCCTGTCCCTCTCCTTGAACATCACTATGATGCCCTTTTCAGTTAGCTTCGCCCCGTAGAGGGTTGGCATCGAGTAGTACTCCCAGACCTCCGGAAACAGTTCGTCGCTCAGCTCTCCAATAAACTCCCTAAAGCGTTTGTTCTCTTCCTCAACCAGCTTGAGAACACGCTCGTCCTGGAGGTCCTCCATCCACATGTAAGGGTCATCCATGGAAATCACCGCTTTAACGCTATGAATGAGACAATAAAAAGATTCTGTTATTCCAATTTTGGAACAAATTCTTAAAAATTATGGAACAATTTTCTGAAACATGATGGACGAAGACAAGAAGTTTATGCATCTCGCGCTGGAGCTGGCAAAGCGCGGAGAGGGCTGGGTAAACCCTAATCCAATGGTTGGGGCAGTCATAGTCAAAGATGGTGAGGTAATAGGTGTTGGATGGCACAGGAAGTTTGGGGAAAAGCATGCCGAAATTAACGCTATCGAGGACGCCAAGGATAGGGGACACGACACTAGGGGAGCAACATTGTATGTAACGCTCGAACCGTGCTCTCACTGGGGAAAGCAGCCACCATGTGCTGATAGAATAATCGCTGAAGGCTTTAAACGAGTGGTCGTGGCAATGAAGGATCCTCACTCACTTGTCGCGGGCAGAGGCATTGAAAAGATGCAGAGAGCAGGCATAGAAGTTGATGTCGGCATCCTTGAGGAAGAGGCGAAAAAGCTGAATGAGATCTTCATCAAATATATAACTACCAAGATACCATTCGTTTCAATAAAGCTTGCCCTAACTCTCGACGGTTTTATTGCTACAGAAAGCTTCTCTTCTCAGTGGATAACGGGAGATAAGGCGAGGCAAAAGGTTCAGGAGCTCAGGAGAAGGCACATGGCAATCATGGTTGGAGCCGGAACGATTCTTAGGGACAACCCGAAGCTCAACTGCCGCCTTCCTGAATGTCCCCCAAAATACAAGGTTATCCTCGACAGACACGGCCTTATCGGTGAGGAGCTGAGCAACGGTAGACGTTTCCGTCTCTTCAATGATGGAAACGTGATAATCTTCACAGAAAATCCGGAAGCGTTTGGAGAAGTAAACGCCACTATTGTCGAGGAAACCGATCCTGAAAGAATTCTTAGAAAGCTCGGCGAGATGGGGATAGACAGCGTCTTGATTGAAGGTGGAAGAATAGCCTGCCAGTTCTTGAGCTATGCCGACAAGTTCTACATCTTCTATGGGCCAAAGCTCTTTGGGAGGGGAATAAAGCCTTTCGAGTGCCTCAGCGTGAAAGAAGCCAACGAGGCACCGGTGTTAGAGATAGAATCAATCGAGAAGCTCGGTGAGAGCCTCCTTGTTACAGCTTACCCGGGTGATTGTGGTGTTCAGCGGCATTATTGAGGCCATAGGCAAGGCGAGATACTCTGCTGGAAGGCTCCATGTCGAAGTCCCTTTCAAGGTTACGCCGGGAGATAGTGTGGCAGTAAATGGGGCCTGCCTGACCGTCATAAGCTTTGACGGAAGGATAGCCACCTTCGACGTCGGCGAAGAAACTCGGAAGAGAACCAATCTGACTAGGGCAAAGTTTGTGAACCTTGAGCGGGCTATGAAGGTGGGCGAAAGGCTTAATGGACACATAGTTACTGGCCACGTGGACGGCACGCTGAGGTTTCTGGCATCGAGGAAAAGCAAAAACACGACATGGATGGCCTTCGAGATGCCCCCCGAGCGGTGGGGAGTGGCTGAGAAGGGGAGCATAGCCATTAACGGTGTCTCCCTGACGGTTGCTAAGGTTGAGCCTACACGTTTCTGGGTTCAGGTGATACCCTACACGCTGAAGAAAACCAATCTCGGCTCGCTGAGGCCAGGTGATGAAGTCAACTATGAGATAGATGTTCTAGCTAGATACGTGAGGAGAATCCAGGAGGTGAAAGGATGAAACCGGACTGGGAAAGCATCAGGAGGGCAATCATTGATGGAAAACCCGCTGTCCTTGTAGACAATAGGAGAGAGTTTGAAGCTGATTTAGTTTATCCAGCAGAATTAGCTAATTCAGAGGTTGTGAACTTCATGCTTTCTATGAAAGGTCTTCTCTGTCTGACGATAGATCTGGAACAGGCCTTAAAAAGGGGCTTCTTTCCACTACCGAGCAAGGGAGGAGAGACGAACTTCCTGATTCCAGTTGACTACGAGGAGACGTTCACGGGTATAACAGCCGAGGAGAGGGCTTTAACGGCTAGGAAGATAGCGGAGGGACTGGAAGTCGAGCACTTCCGCTATCCCGGCCACCTGCATCTCTTAGGGGGAGTAGGTCTTAACTGGAGAAGAGGCCACACGGAGAGCTCATTGGAGCTGATGGAGATACTCGGCTTCAAACGCTATGCCCTAATAGTGGAGATTCTCAACGGAGAAGGAGACAGTCACGACCATGATTACGTACTGAAGTTCGCTAAGGAGCATGATCTTCCTGTCCTCACGACGGACGACGTCTGGAGGGAGTTTGTCAGGAGAAAGCAACTGGTGAGTGTTTATGCCAACGCGAGACTGCCGACGCGCTATGGGGAGTTCAGAATAATAAGCTTTGAAAACGAGCTAGATTTCAAGGAACACGTGGCAATAGTTAAGGAACCCTACAGTGAAGTGCCACTCGTGAGGATACATTCCAAGTGTCTAACCGGCGACACATTGGCGTCGCTCAAATGTGACTGTGGGAGCCAGCTGAGCAACGTCCTGCGGATGATAGCCCAAGAAGGGGGAATTCTGCTTTACATGGATCAAGAGGGACGTGGCATAGGGTTGAAGGAGAAAATAAAGGCCTATGAGCTTCAGGATAAGGGACTCGATACAGTCCAAGCCAACGAAGCTTTGGGACATAAGGGGGACGAGAGGACTTACGAGGCGGCATTCCAGATGCTTAGAGCATTAGGCGTCTCGAAAGTGAGACTCATAACCAACAACCCCAATAAAGCAAGAGCGCTGGAGGAGCTCGGAATTGAGGTAGTTGAAATGATTCCCGCCCCGGGTAAGGTTACCGAGCACAACAGACCCTACCTAAGGATCAAAGCCGAGAAGCTTGGCCACAAGCTTCCTTTTGAAGTTTGATTAATTCAGGATCATGTAATCACGTGATTATGCAATTACCAAAGTAACAAACGGAGGTGATGGTATTGGAGGTTAGGGTGTTTGAGGGCGAATTTAAGGGAGATGGCCTCAGCATGGCGATAGTTGTTGCCAGGTTCAACGACCTCTTGACGGATGAACTACTGAGCGGAGCCATAGACTGCTTCGAGAGGCACGGTGTGGAAAGAGTGGACGTCTTCAAGGTTCCAGGATCCTTTGAGATCCCAATTATAGCCAAAAAGCTCGCCGAGAGTGGAAAATACGATGCCATTTTGGCTTTAGGTGTTGTTGTTAGAGGCGAGACTAAGCACTTCGATCTCGTTTCCAACGAAGTATCCAAGGGGGTCGCCCAAGCTGGCCTGATCACTGGTGTTCCAGTTATCTTCGGTGTCATAGCCGTTGAGGACGAGCTTCAAGGATTGAACAGGGCTGGAATAAAGAGCAATAAAGGGTTTGAGTATGCGATGGCAGCTTTGGAGATGGCGAACTTGATGAAAAAGCTGTGATATAGTTTGTATTATTTTTTAATTTCTGTACTAACATCATTGCAACATTTGCCAGTCTGTAGAAATGACAAAAATCATCCGTAAGTAGTTGGCAAATTTGTAGGTTAGTACGATCCAATTGTAAAAGTTTATAGTTCCTAAGTGTCACCACTGTTTCCTTCTACAACAGGTGCGAAGAACCGGAGGATGTTAAGATCAAAGAAAACGAAACACCCAAGGTCGTTCTGATAGACTGCATAGAGTATCTCGCTATCAAGAACAGCTTTCAGCAGGTTTTTAGGTTTTGAATCTCAAAGATTATGCCTTGGTGACCGATTCGATAATACTCATAGTAATGTCCCGTGAAGTCTGGAAGGATCGGGAGTGGAAGCTTCTTACAAGGGAGTTTCCTTCAGTAGATGAGCAGTGATCAGAATGGCTCGTGGTGCCACGAAGGGATTAATGGTGAAGGAGAACAGTTATTAATTTCATTTCTCCAATTATCGATGGTGATAGCTGATGATTCTTCGGGGTCGGGTTGTCGGGAGCGAAATCCCGCGCTTCAAGCATCGATGGTTTGGGATTCTTGAGGTTGAAACTGAGGAAGGAAAGTTCAGACTCTACATGACGGGCAACGTTGCCCAGTGGTTCCTGACTGGCGATGAAGTGGAGATAAAGGTAAAGGAAAAGCCACAAGAGGAGAACGGCGTTAAAGTCCTCAACTTCGACGACTATGAGCTCTATAAGTTCTACTCTGGCGACAAGATAAAGGCCTGGCCCCTCTGGGAGAAGGAGGTAGAGGCCAAGCGCTTCTCCCCACTCACAGGGGAGCTCCTCTACACGTACAAGCTGAGAGCGAGAGAAGCCAAATACGAGAGCGACTTCGAAGCCATAGCCGAGCTGGAGCAATATCACTACGCCAGCCAGAAGGAAACGGTGGCATTGTGGCGCTGTAAGAACGGCCACATCTTCGAGGCAAACACCAAGCAGAAGTGCCCAGTCTGCGGCACTGAAAGCCATATTCTCGAGATTAAAGGCTCTACTCCAGCTTCTCGCTTCCTGCTCCTTGAACTCGTCGAGAGGGAGGAGTACGAGCCCAGGATTTTAGCCTACGTAAGAATTGATCCGCCGATTCCGCTGATGCACAGACTGTTGCCCAACGGTGAAATTGAAAGGAACATCCGTGAGAAAGTCTTTCCCGGGGACTGGTTCCATCCGGCATTCTGGCCGGAGAAGATCATGAAAGAACTCTACGAGGAGCTCAAAAGGAATCACGGAAGAAAGGTAGCGCGTTCCCTCCTATGGGAAGAGGCTAAGTGGAGAGCTTTGAAAGAAACCAACACCGCTGGCGCTAGAATTGCGCGTGTTGTGGTTCATCCGGACTACCGTTCCGATGGCTTGGGCCAGCTGAGTGTTAGGGCTGCCCTTGAGTGGATAGCCGAGCGCAGGGTTCCGGAGATGAGAAAGAGGAAACACATAGTAGAGACTATAGCGCAGATGGCCCGCTACAACCCCTTCTTCGAGAAGGTCGGCTTCAAGTTCCTCTGGGAGACGGCAAGCGGAAGGCCTGTCCTCTTCTATCCACTCACTGAAGAGGCCAAAGAATACATCGAGCGCTTCCTTCACAAAGACCCTTACGCACCAGAGGACGGTCGCCTGTGGAGGCCGAGCTACGGTAAGGTCGAGCCTCTGAGCGGCCCGATAGTCTTTAAGAACGTCAGCAAGGTCTTCGAGAGCGAGCTCGACGTTAAAGGATTACCTGAGGAGATTCAAGAGCTGCTGAAAGCCTTTGGAGTCAGGCACAGGGTTATACAGCGTCCAGTTTTGAGGAACCTTAACTTTGAGATAAATCCTGGAGAGCTGATAGCGGTAGTCGGTGCGAGTGGAGCTGGAAAGACAACCCTGCTGAGGCTCATCCTCGGAGCGGCGAAGGGCTACTGGGAGGAAAAGTACAGACCGAGTGAAGGAGAAATCAGCGTCCCGGAGAACGTCAAGGTTTCCGTGCTTATACCCGGAGAATTCGAGCCTTCCTTTGGCTCCGAGAGCATATTGGAGCACGTGTACAGAAAGATTAGAGACCTCAACGCGGCTGTGGAGGTGCTCAACAGGGCTGGACTGAGCGACGCAGTTCTCTACCGCGCAAAGTTCGGTGAGCTCTCTACAGGTCAGAAGGAAAGGGCAAAGATAGCTTCACTCCTCGCTGAGAAGCCAAATCTCCTCCTCATGGACGAGTTTGCAGCTCATCTCGATACACTCACGGCCATGAGAGTGGCCAAAAAGGTGGCCGAGATTATCAGGGAGGCCGGCATCACCGCCCTCATAATCACCCACAGGCCAGAGGTGCTGAGGGCTCTGGACCCGGATAAGGTGCTCTTCGTCGGCTACGGAACGGCAAGGGTTGAGGCTAAAGGGAAATCCCGGGAAGAGGGCCGTAAATCAGCATGAGGAGACCAACCAGCAGGGGCTGATGGACGAAGTATATGCCGAGAGTGTGCCTGCCGGCCACGCAGAGGGCTAAAACGAGAGGGTTTGCGGGGATTCTCAACTCCTTTTTCCTCATTCCCTCAGGATAGAAGACGCTGCCTGCTGTGAGACCTAGGAGGTAAATCCCAAACCAGGGAGATATTGGGAAATAGTCCGGGGAAGAAAATCCTTTGAAGGTTATTCCGAGGGGAAGAAGCCACGCAGGGCCGATTAGGTTTCTCACCCAGAGGGAGCCGAGGATGAAGAAGGCCGCCCACAAGAGATTAAGCTTCCCAAAGCGGTAGAAGGGAATCGCTAAGAGCGTTGCTACGCCGAGGAAGTGGAGAATCCCAAAGTAAATTGTCATGCCGTCGAGGAAAAGGTACGTGACGACCGTTATCAGCATGCCCAGGCCAAAGAGCTTAAGGAATCTCCTGAAGTACTTGGCGTAGGGACGGGGGTTCTTCTTGATCGTCCGGGAGTAGCTTATCCAGAAGGAGAGGCCGGAGACGAAGACGAATATCGATGCCGTTGCATAGGCGAAAGCCTTCCAGAAGAAGGGATGTCCTGAATAGTTCAGGAAGAGCTGTAAATCCGTGACGAAGTTGGAGAGGACCATCATAGTGATGCCTATCCCCCTGAGGAAGTCAACCTCCCAGAAGCGTCCGCGAGAGTACACCTCGGCTCCGAGCATAAACATTCCTTCGAGACGGATTTAAAAAGGCTTGCTCAAAGGAGAATGCACATGACGTCGAAGAGGACCGAGCCGAACCAGTGGAGGAGAAAGCTCGGAAGGAAGCTCTTACCCTTCAAATCCATTTTTGCAAAGACTATTCCCGCAAAGAATGCGTAGGGGATTTCGATACCGGGCTTTCCGATGTGAACTAAGGTGTAGGGAACATCCTGGGCCAGTATAGCGAGCCATTCATTTTTCTTCGCCAGGGGGAAGAGCAATATCCCCCGATAGAAGGCCTCGTGGGCGAACATTATCGCACCAACAGCAAGCTCCTTGAGGAGAAAGTCGATCCAGTTGGAGTAAGCGAATATTGGATAGTAGTTTTTCATTTCTGGAACCCTCGTCCCATACAGGCTTATCGGGATCGAGAGCAAAAATAGAACGGCAAACCACTTGTAACCCTCTCGATTTCCAAGTTGAAAGCCGAGTTCTCTTGGCTTAAAACCGAGAAGGTAACCAACGGCCAACGGCAGAACGACGTAAAAAGCCGCGTTGTAAGCCGCCCACCCGAAAACATTGTCTCCCCTACCCCAAACAAGGGGAATGAACACAAGGGAGAGCGCATAGAGAAGCCAGGAGTTCCGCTTCAGTTCCATGGAGAAAAGTTAGGAAAAGAAGATAAAAGTTTTGGCCTCACTCAGTCTCTTCCTTCTTCTCCTCGGCACTCTCGGCTGGCTTCTCGGTCTTCTTTTTGGTAGTTTTCCTCTTCTTGGCTGAGGTGCTCCTCTTTCTGGTGGTTTTGGACTTCTTGGTGGACTTCTTCTTCGGTTTCTCCTCAGCCTGCTCTTCTTTCCTGGTCTCTGGCTCCTCCTTGACCTCCTCAGCCTTGGGAGTCTCTTCCTTCTTCTCCTCGCTTTCCTCGGCCTTCACTCCCTCGGTTTCGGTGGTCTCTTCAGCAGGCTTATCCTCCTCAGCCTTCTCGATGAGCGGCTCGCTGACCTCTTCCTCGAGCTCTGTGGTCTGCTCCTCCTTTTCCGGTGGCTTGAGAAGCTCGTCGACGCTTGGCTTGAACTTGACCTCCTCGTAGCCTATGAACTTGAGGTCGCTCTCAAGGAGTATCTCGCCGAGAACGAGGGTATTTCTGTCTATCTCGACATTGCTAAAGTCAACGCTGACGTCCTTCTCACCGACCTCGATGATGACCTCCTCTGGCTTGACCATTGGCATGCGGAGCTCTATGAGGGCCTTGACCTTCTCTATCGGATCCTCTATCTTCTCGACGACCTCGACCTCATAGACGAGGTGCTTGCCGGCATAGGGGTGGTTGAAGTCAACCCTAACCCTGCCGCCGCTGACGGTGAGGACCTTGCCCTTGAGCTTCCTGCCGCTCTCGGTCTCTATCTCAACCGGCATTCCGGGGAACGGGAAGATGCCCTGCCTCCTAAACTGGCCGAGGGTGAATGTCTTGATGAGCTTGGGGTCGCGCTTTCCAAAGCCTTTCTCGGGCGGGATAATTATCTCGTACTTCTTGCCGACTTCTAACCCCTCAAGCTGCTCGTCAAGGCCCTTAAGCACGTGGCCAGCTCCAACCGCTATCGGGACAGGGCCGTAGATGCCCTTCTCGTTGTAGATGCCGGCCTTTTTGGCAATCTCCTCATAGGTGGTGTCAAAAATCTCCCCGGTTTCTTTGACCTTACCGGTGTAGTGAAGCCTTATGACGTCTCCCTTCTGAACCTTGACCATGAGCATTACCTCCTTTTCGTGCTCCTACCCCGATTAAGGGAGTTGGTTTTTAAGCTTTCCCACCGGGCGATAACCTAATAAAACGCCTCGGCAAAGTTCACCCGGTGGTGAGAAAGATGGCCATTAGAGTGTACAACACCCTGACGAAGCAGAAGGAGGAGTTCCGGCCCCTGAGAGAAGGGGAGGTCAGGATGTACGTCTGCGGTCCCACGGTTTACGATTACACCCACCTCGGTCACGCCAGAACCTACATAGCCTTCGACGTCATCAGGCGCTACCTCGAGCACAGAGGTTATACCGTTCTCATGGTCATGAACTTCACCGACATAGACGACAAGATTATCAGGCGCGCCAACGAGACCGGCGAAGACCCTAAGGAGCTCGCTGAGAAGTTCCTTCGCTACTTCCTCGAGGATATGAAAGCTTTGAAGGTCAAACCGGCCGATATCTATCCGCGCGTTACGGAGCACATTCAGGACATTATAGACTTCGTGAGAAAGCTCCAGGAAAAGGGCTACGCCTACGAGGGGAACGATGGGGTATACTTCGAGGTCAGGAAGTTCAAGGACTATGGTAAGCTGAGCGGAATAAAGCTTGAAGAGCTAGTTAAGGGGGCGAGGGTTGAGCCTGGCGAAGGCAAGAAGAATCCTGAAGACTTCGCCCTCTGGAAGAAGGCCAAGCCCGGAGAACCTAAATGGGAAAGCCCCTGGGGCGAAGGCAGGCCCGGCTGGCACATCGAGTGCTCCACGATGAGCACCAAGTACCTCGGCGAGAGCTTCGACATCCACGGCGGTGGAAACGACCTCATCTTTCCGCACCACGAGAACGAAATTGCCCAGAGCGAGGCGTGCACCGGCCATGAGTGGGTCAGGTACTGGCTCCATACAGGCTTCGTGATGGTTTCTGGAGAAAAGATGAGTAAGAGCCTCGGTAACTTCGTGACGATAAGGGAGCTCCTCCAGAAGTACAGCCCGGAGGTCATACGCTTCTTTGTCCTCCAGAAGCACTACCGCTCGCCGCTCGACTACACAGAGGAGGGCATCCAGCACGCCAAGAACAACCTTGAGAGGCTCTACAACACCCTCGAAAACATCCGCGTGGCGATGGAGAAGGCCGATGTTGCATTCAGATGGGACGAAGAGGAGTTCGAGCTCTACGAGACCGTCAGGGAAGCAAGAAAGAAGTTCTACGATGCCATGGACGACGACTTCAACACGGCCGAGGCCCTCAAGGCCGTCTTTGAGGTCTCCAACGCGGTTAACCGCTACCTCACGAAGGTCGAAAAGCCCAAGGAAAGCGTTCTCAGGAAGGCGCTGGAGTTCTTCAAGATAGTAAGCGAGGTCTTCGGTCTCTTCGAGGACTACTTCAAGGAGCAGAAAGCCGGTGATGAGGAGGCACTCATAGAGCTCCTTGTCTCAGTAAGGGCGGAGCTCAGGAAGCAGCGCAACTTCACTCTGGCGGATAAAATAAGAGACGAGCTCAAGGCTCTGGGCATACAGCTTGAGGACACGCCACAAGGAACAATATGGAAGAGGATTAGTGTTTGATTTTTTCTGCCTCTTTTTGCCACCTTCCAGTCAAAACGCTGAGCGTAAGGCTTAAATATAACCTTTCCTTTGCTCCGTTAAGGGAAATCCAATGAAGAAGTTTCCGGCTTATCTCGCTTCTTGGGACGATATAGAAAAGTGGGCAAAGGAGGGCGCATGGAAGGTTCTTGAAGACGGCTGGAGACCGGACGTTATAGTCGGTCTTGCCAGAGGCGGCTGGATTGCGGCAAGGCTTTACTGCGATTACCTCGGCGTTAAGGATCTCGTCAGCCTCAAGGTGGAGCACTGGGGCGTTACAGCCACTCCGGACGGAAAGGCAAGACTCAAGTACGGCAGCAACTACGACATGAGCGGAAAGAATGTTCTTATCGTGGACGACATCAGTGACACTGGAGAGAGCTTAACCCTGGCGAAGAATTACGTGGAGAGCCAGAATCCGGCAGAGGTTAGGGCGGCAACACTGCTTACGATAAGAGGCTCCCGCTTCAACCCAGACTACTACGGCGAGGAGATCGACTGGGCCTGGATAATCTTCCCCTGGAACTTCGTGGAGGATATGATAAACCTCGTTAACAACCTTTTCGAGGAGAGGGAGTCCTTAACCACCGATGAAATCGTCGAGCTCTTCAAGGGGCTCCACGGCATTGAGGTTCCAAAAGGCAGACTTGAGGAAGCCCTCAGAATGGCCGAGCGCAGGAAGGTTTTTAAGTTCCGGGACGGAGCCTGGCGCAAAGCCTGAGGGTGTGGTAGCTTGGACCGGAAGAAGACTGTCGAGGAAATCAAGAGCCACAGCGTCTATGCCAGGGAAATCTACGACATGCACAGTGAGAGCATCAACGAGGCCATAGACAACTACGAGCGGCTGAAAGAGGACTACCTGAACGATCACTCGCGGGCGAGGATAGTGAGAATAGTCTTCAACGACGACCATGGCCTTCCACTAGCCATGGAGTTCAACAGGAAGGATGACAGCTTCAAGGGATTTACCATAGCCATCGGCAAGCCGCACATAAAAAGCAACGGAAACGGAAAGGAAGGGCAGAAAGCGGAAGAGACCAGCCCCAATCAGGAAGACGCGAGCGGCTGAACGTAGAATCCCATCTCTATCTCTTTTCCATTGAAGATTTCGTAGCTGCTGAGGTAGTAGGTTGGATTCTTGTAAAGTCTCGTGCCGTAGCGATCTGCTCCAGCTATCCATACAATGTAGTTTTCAGGGTTGAGCGGGTTCCTGATGGCCATTATCACCGATGCGCTGAAGTAGTTGGCGTTCCACCCCTCAAGGACTGGATAGGCATCGTTCTCTTGGAGTATGAAGGAGGCAATCTCCCAGTCCCAGTGCTCCGACCTTTCCAAAACCCACTCGTCTCCGTATTTCACAAAGCGCAACGGAAAGTCGTCCTGGAGTTCGGCAACAATCTTGTTGGCAAGGGGGCCACCAATGAGGATAAGGTTCTCCCGCAGTTCTTCGTCGGTAACGTTAACGTCGGCCTTAATGACCACCTCGACGCCGTCTGGCCACTGGGAGTAGAAGGTCTCAAGGTAATTCGCAACAATCTCAGCCGTCTCCCTGTCATATTCGGTTCCACTCGGGTCTGGATTCTGGGTGCCGTAAACTACGATGACCTTTCCAGCAACGGCTCCCCTGTCAAGGGCCCTGAGGGGTGTCACTGGAACGCGCTTTTGGTATAACTCTCCCGCTTTCTCGGGCGAAACCCTGTCCTTCAGCTCGTTCATCATGTCAACAATGTAGTCACCCAGCGACCTCCCTTCCTGAACGCTTATCAGAGTGTACTTCTCGTAGATTTCAACCATGTCTTCTATCCAGAACTCTCCCCATGCCCTCTGCATCCACATCGCCAGCTCCACATAGGCGGGATCAACACTCTTCAGTGAAAAGTCCATCCACCCGTCGGCGAAGCCCTCGTACACCATCATCGTGTCCCACCAGAAGTGGATGTCATATGTCGCAAGGTAAGGCATATCCCCCTCTATCGTATCCTCGAGGTATCTGAGGTCGTAGGTAAGACCATAGTTCCAGTTCAGTTCCTCGGTCGTGATGTCATGGCCAAGCTCGTGGTAGACGAAGCCGAGATAGATGAGCTCGCCCAGTCTCTTGTTCTTAATGTAGTCCCTGTTGAGCGGCAGACCAAACATTGTGTCGCGGGCTGTCTTGTATGTCCACTCAGTCCTCTGTGGGTCGCGCCTCACCAGGGGAATCATTCCGCCAGCGCCGTATATCTGTGTGCCGTTGATTATCGGGTTGAAGCTGTGGCCATGGACGGCAACGAGGTAGGGATGCAGAAACTCAAAGCGCACGTTTGAAATGCTAACGTATTGCCCCATAAACTCATCGGGAGGTAAAAGTTCTAGAGCAGTGATGTAGGTATTAAGGTCTTCCTGATAATACCTCTGACTGGTTTTGTAAAATTCCATAAAGTCCGTTTTCTCTGCAAAATCCCGAAGAGCGCTCAGGAATCTAAAGAACCACTCATCATTCACAAGAACCAGAGGTTCCAGCTCTGGCGGCTCCGTGCACATCAAAAGATATGCCTCGAGGTAGTAGAGCCTCATGTCCCTGTCTGGGATTGTCGTAGCGTTCTCCAAATGCTCCCTGAGCATCTTGACGACAGGATGATTTCTATATGGGCCAAAGTAAGAATCAACATCACTGAGGTAGTCCTCTCTATCTATGACGAAGGTATCGTTTCTTCCAAAAGCCAGATAATAGACCACTGAAAGAAGCTCCGAGTTGGGGCTTATGGTTACCGAAACCTTGGAGCTGACATCGTAAGCGCTTACTGGGACAGCACTACTCAGGAACAACAGCATGATTATTAACGCCGCTAATCTCTTCATGACGACACCAAGTGGTAGTGCGGGCGGAAACTTATAAAACTTTCCGACAACATTTAAAGTTAAGCGTTGAATTCTGTTAGGGTGGCCGAAAATGAGGACGAGAACTCTACTCATAGTGTTGCTTTTAATCGGATCATTCATTCCACTCACCAGTGGGGCTGGAGAAAAGCCCCTCGTGGTGACGAGTATAGCACCTTTGGCAGCGATAGTTCAAGATGCCTTCGGGGATTCTGTGGAGGTTGTTTACATAATCCCTCTCGGCGCAGATCCGCACGAGTACCAGCTGACAGCAAGCCAAATCGAGCTCCTGCGCCAGGCAGACGTCATAGTGACTACCGGGGGCCATTTACCCGTGGAAAAGAAAATCGCCGAGCTGAAAGAGGAAGGAACGATAACTAGTGAGGTGCTCTTCATAGACGACTACAAAGCTGAAGGCTTCCGGTATCTAAGCGAGTACTGGTACAACAGCAAGGACAACTCACACGGTATATGGCTCGATCCCCACAATGCGATGGCAATAGCTCAAGCAACCGAGAAGGCTCTCGAGAAGACCGACCCGTACAATGCCGAGCTATACAGAAAGGAGTTCAAGAGCTTCAGAGAACGCGTTGGGATCATCGTCGAGGCTTATAAGGCCCTTGTGATGGAAAATAGGACTGCTGTCATACAGATGCCCTCCAACCAGTACGCCATTGAGTGGCTTGGCATAAAGGCAGTTGCCTCAATAAAGCCAGAAGAAGAAGTCCCAGCACTTGGAGTTGACGAGCTCGTCTCCACCGCCGAGAAAACCGACCTCATAGTTTATGGAAAGGAAAGCCCTGACCAGCTGAAGGAGGCAGCTAAGGAGTTAGCTGTAAAGAGCGGGAAGTCCCTGGCCGAGATAACGGTCTTCTGGAAGGACAGGCCTTATACAGAGGTGCTTATAGAGAACAGCGCCGCGGTGATCAAGGCGCTCGGAGAAAAGCCCCCTGAAAAACTAGCCGAGGCTAGGACAGACGTCACACGGTATGTCGTCGTTTCCATCATTGTTGGTCTTGTCTTAGGAACCGCTCTTGGAGTAATCCTCAAGAAGTGAGCCTTTCCTTTCTCCCAACTTTGTCGGGAAAGAGAAAATGAGAAGAGGGTCACTCCCTCTTGTAGGGCCTGCCGTCCCACTTGGGCGGGCGGACCTTTCCTATTATTCCAGCCACAATGATGATGGTCATCACGTAGGGCAGCATCTGGACGAACTGCCACGGAACGACCTGGCTGGACTGGACCCATATTGCCAGCGTGTCAAAGAATCCGAAGAGGAATCCTCCGACCAGAGCCATTAGCGGGTTCCAGCCGCTGAACACCATGTTGGCGAGCGCTATGAAACCCCTTCCAGCTGCAACGTTCTTGGTGACCGCTCCGACCCAGTCTATACTGATGTATGCTCCAGCGAGACCCGCCAGTGCGGCACCGTACACTGCCGCCCAGAAGCGGTACTTCTCAACGTTCAGGCCTATGGCATCTGCCGCTTCTGGGTTCTCACCCATGGCCCTTATCCTCAGCCCAAGCGGCGTTTTGAAGAGCACCCAGTAGGTGACGAAAGTTATGACAAGGGTCACTATTATCATGGGACTGATGTTCCCGTAGGTGGTGTTCCAGTTGGGAACCCTGACGGTGTCTGGAACCTGGTGCTGACCTGCCGTTCCCCAGTAGGCCACGATACCGAAGGGGACGAGACCCATGGCGAGGAGGTTTATACCAATACCCGGGATGATGTGGTCTCCCTTGAGGTAGACCGTGATGAAGCCGTGGAGCATTCCGAGAAGGGCGCCGACGAAGGCTCCTCCAAGAAGGCCGATGAACCAGCTTCCACTGACTTCTGCCGCAATAGCGCCGAAGAAGGCACTTATCATTATGATTCCCTCGTAGCCGATGTTGACTATTCCAGCGCGCTCGCTGACAACCGCACCAACGCTCGTAAGGACTATGGGCACCATGGCCATCAGTGAGGTCACTAGGATTGGGACGATTGATGATCCGAGGCTCATGCCCTCACCCTCCTCAAGTTCTTGAATATGTCAATCAGACCAGGAATCGCGACGGCAACGACGATTATACCCTGAATGACGTAGATAATCTCGAGCGGAACCCCTGCTCCAATCTGCATCATTGTTGTTCCGGCACGGAGCATGCCAAAGAACATTGCCGCGAAGATTATGCCTAGTGGGTGATTTCTTCCGACGAGGGCAACGCCTATTCCGTCGAAACCATAGCCGTTGATGTTGGCCATTCCCTGGCTTATGGCATAAGTTGGAGGTCTTCCCATGACCTCAACGGCGCCAGCAAGACCACTCGCAAATCCGCCTATGACAAATGACCATATTATCGCTTTCTTTGGATCGATTCCCCCGTACTCTGCACCCTTCGGATTCATGCCGCTGGCCCTCATGCCGAAGCCCAGCTCAGTGTGCCAGAGGATGTAGTAAACGATGATGGAAGCTACGATGGCAAGTATGAACCCCACTGACAGATTTGAGCCGCCGAGGAGCGGAAGTCTTGCGCTTTCCGGGACGAGAATGGTCTTGTTAGGGTCGCTGGGGTTGGCATATGGGCCGGTGACGAGGTAGAGGACGGCATACCAGGCTATCCAGTTGAGCATGATAGTTGAGATAACTTCGTGAACACCGCGGAAGACCTTGAGGAAAGCTGCTGGAAGGCCCCACATCGCCCCAACCAGCATGCCCATGAGGAGCCCAAAGAGGACGTTGCCGTAGATGTTGGTGAATATTATCGCAGCTATTGCCCCGAAGTAAACAGAACCCTCGGCACCGATGTTAAAGATTCCTGTCCTAGCGCTTATTGCGAATGTCAGGGCGGTGAGCATGATCGGAGTGGCGTAGCTAAGTGTGGAGGCTATTCCTGATGTGGAACCGAGAGAACCCCTCAGGAGCCAATAATAGGCCTCAAAGGGGCTGTAACCGAACGCGAGGAGGATTATCGCACCTAGGAAGAATCCAATGAACACCGCCAGCAGGCTCTCCGCGAGCGGCTTGAGGGAGCCCTTCACTTTTTCATTCACGTCTGATCCCTCCCATCATCATTCCAATCTCTTCCTCTGTGACCTCCTCGGGCTTCACGATGCCCATGAACTCTCCCTCATACATGACGGCCATCCTGTCGCTCAGCTGGGTTACCTCATCAAGGTCGGCGGAAACGAGCAGAACGGCCTTGTTCTCGTTCCTGAGCTTGACGAGGTAGTTCCTAATGTACTCAGTGGAGGCAACGTCAACACCCCTTGTGGGCTGGGATGCGACTATCAAGACAGGCTCCTTGCTTACCTCTCTGGCAACGATGAGCTTCTGCTGGTTTCCACCGCTCAGGCTCTTTGCTGGAGCGTTTATACCTGGAACGACTACATCGAACTGCTCAACGAGTTTTTTAGCGTGCTCCCTGACGGCGTTCCACCTTATCGAGTTGAGCGGTCCTTTGAATTTCTCCCTCCACTGAAGGCCGAGGATCGAGTTCTCGGCGACGCTCATGTCAACGATGAGACCCATGTTTATTCTGTCCTCTGGAATATGGGCCAGCCCGAGGTCGTAGAGCTCTCTCGGTGGCCTGTCTGTGATGTCCTTACCGTTTAGAATGATCTTTCCTCTCTCAACCTTTCTGAGACCGGTTATGGCCTCTATGAGCTCCGTCTGACCGTTGCCCTCAACGCCGGCTATACCGAATATTTCGCCGGCGTGAACCTCAAAGGAGAGACCCTTAACGGCGTCCTCACCTCTGTCGCCCTTAACCCAGAGGTTCTCAACCTTAAGAATAGGCGCTCCCGGCTCTTTGGGGGGCTTCTCCACCCTGAGAACGACCTCCCTTCCAACCATCATCTTGGCGAGTATCTGGGGCGTTGCGTCCTTGGTGTCTATGGTTCCTATGAGCTCGCCCTTCCTGAGGACGGTAACGCGGTCAGTTATCTCGATGACCTCCTTGAGCTTGTGGCTGATGAAGATTATCGTCTTACCCTGGCTCTTCAGCAGGTTGAGAACCCTGAACAGCTCTTTGACCTCTATCGGCGTTAGAACAGCCGTCGGCTCGTCGAGGATAAGTATGTCGACATCCCTGAAGAGCATCTTGAGGATTTCAATCCTCTGCTGGACACCGACGGGCAGCTTCTCAACCGGAATATCAAGGGGAACCTGGAAGTTCAGCTCGTCCATCAGCTTCTGGAGCTTTTCCGTGGCCTTTACCACATCTATCTTCGAGAATAAACTGTGCCCCTCCATCCCGAGGATTATGTTCTCAAGAGCGTTAAACACCTCAACAAGCGTGAAGTGCTGGTGGACGATACCAATGCCCTTTTCCAAGGCATCTGCAGGGCTTTTAAAGTGAACTTCCTCACCGTTTATGTAAATTTTACCCTCCGTGGGCTTTATCATGCCGGAGAGAATCTTCATGAGGGTGGTCTTACCTGCTCCGTTCTCACCTAACAGACCATGAATCTCGCCCTTTTTAACGGAAAAGTCAACACCCTTCAGAGCCTTCGTACCATCAGAGTAAACCTTCACAATGTTCTTCATCTGTATCAGCGGCACTTCTTCCATGGCGACACCCCCTGCAAAGAGAAACGGAAAAAGAAGAAAAAGGTTCTCAACCCATCATCTCGGTCCAGTCGTTGGCGTTCCTTATCTTCTCAATGCCGTCCTTGTCCATTGGCGCTGGAACCTGGATCTCGCCGTTGATTATTTTCTGCTTGAGCTCGTCAATGGCCTGCCAGACCCAGTCGGGAACCTGCTTCCTGGTCTCCTCGAGCTTGGCGAAGAGCTGATCCTCGCTGTCGAATCCAAGCTCCTGGAGTTTCTGCTTCTTGGTGTCCTCCGGGAGGGAGTTGAACATCTCCTTAACGTCCTCGATGGTGCTTATTCCAACACCGCCCTCCTTGAGACCGAGCTCGACGACACCGCCCTTGAAGGTGCCCTCGACGGCCGCTTTAACGGCGGTGTAGACACCGACGTCAACTCTCTTCATCATGCTTGCGATGATGATGCCAGGCTTGATCCAGTCCTGGGCTGAGTCAACACCGATAGCGAACGGCGGTCCCATGTCCTTACCCTGGGCCTTCAGAGCCTCGGCGACGGCATCAAAGACACCAACACCGGTTCCACCGGCGACCTGGTAGATGACCCAAGCGCCCTGCTGGAGCTGGGCCTGGGCGGCAGCCTTACCCTTGGCCGCGTCGGTGAAGGTTCCGGTGTACTGGTAGATAACGTCGACCTTCTTGTTGGTGCTCATCTTCTGGTTGTAGTAGTCAACGCCCCATGAAACACCGAACCTGTATCCAGCCTCGAACTTGTAGAGAACCGGGATCTCCATGCCGAGGACGATACCGACCTTGTCCTTGTCGTCGTTGGCGGCGACCATTCCTGCAAGGGCGCCGACAAGTGCTGAACCCTCGTTCTCCTTGAAGAGTATCATCATGACGTTGTCTGGCATCTCTGGGTCAAATCCGTCGATGATGGCGAACTTCTGATCGGGGTACTTGGCGGCGACCTGCTTAACGGCATCGGTCATCATGAAACCGACAGCAATAATTATCTCATACTCGCCCTGCTGGGCAAGGGTCTCAAGGTTCTGGAGATAGTCAGTCTCCTTGGCGCTCTGGACCTCAACCAGCTCCAGGTTGAAGTCCTTAGCTGCCTTTGAAGCACCAAGGTAAGCCATGTCGTTGAAGCTCAGGTCACCCCTGCCACCGACGTCATAGACGATGGCTATCTTGCCCTTGGTAGTGGTCTCTTCTCCTCCACCTATGCAGCCGCTGGCCACGACGCTAATGGCCAGGAGGCCGATTAAAAACAGACTTAACCACTTCTTCATGTTAACACCCCTGGAGTTTTCAAAGGTATAACTCCAAGTCGAGATATATACTTTGCGGTCTTGAGAACGCCGGAAATTTGAGAAAGAATTTTAACTATCTGGTAAAAGTTTTTTGTGATGACAATGCTGAAGGAAATAGCCGAACTGAATTCGGGAGTCGTTTTAATAACTGGTGACGGCAAGAGACTCGCAAAGATATACCTCGATGTCTGGAGTAAGAGAACGAAGGCCATACTCGTCGAATACCTCCCATTTCAAGTCAATGGGGAGGTCTACATCGGCTCGCCCTACGAGGGTAGGGACTTCGATGTTTACTTCATAGTGAACCCACTCTCTCGTTCAAAGGCAGAGAGAGAAAAGCTTCACCGCTGGCTCGAGCAGAACAGGGATAAGCTCATCCTGCTCTACGAGACGAAGTACGTAAAGGACTCAATAACGCGCTACCGAATCCGGGAGTTCATTGACTACCTCATAGCCTACAAGAGGGAAACCGTAGGCTTCGAGAGGGTCGATGTCATGCGCCTTGAGAATGGAAGGGTGGTGGAAAGCAAGACGTACATCAGAAGGAGCTGATTTATAAACATCTTTAGGATAACTCACCATCGCCCGATGACGAGCGGTTTCGGGTCTGAGGTGTGATGACACCAGCTATCGCAGAGGGCATTTCATAATAATTATATACGTCCAAGCGTCTCGCTCATCAGGTGGTGAATATGTTCAGAAAGCTGAAGGAGAAGCTAGGCTCATTCGTCGAGAAGGTTTCCCAGACTGAGATAAGAGAGAAAGACGTCGAGAACGCCCTCTGGGATCTTGAGCTAGAACTCCTCGAGGCTGACGTTGCCCTCGAAACGGTGGAGGCTCTCAGGGAGAAGATAAAAGAGAAGCTCGTCGGCCAGAAGGTCAAGATAGGGACGAACAAGAAGGGACTAGTAGAGAAAGCCGTTAGGGAGGCTGTTCTGGAGGTGCTGACCCCAGAGAAGAGGATAGACCTCCTCGAGATGATTCGCTCAAAGGAAGAAAAGCCCTTCGTCATAGCCTTTGTTGGCTTCAACGGCTCGGGGAAAACCACGACCATAGCCAAGCTCGCCCACTGGCTCAAGAAGAACGGCCTTTCCGTCGTCATAGCAGCGAGCGACACCTTCAGAGCAGGGGCAATAGAGCAGGTAGAAGAGCACGCAAAGCGTGTTGGTGTTAAGGTTATCAAGCACTCCTACGGCGCTGATCCGGCGGCGGTAGCCTACGACGCAATAGGGCACGCGAAAGCGAGGGGCGTTGATGTTGTCCTCATAGACACCGCAGGGAGGAATGAGCTCAACAGGAACCTTATGGACGAAATGAAGAAGATAGTGCGCGTTACCAAGCCTGACCTTGTCATCTTCGTCGGTGACAGCTTAGCCGGAAACGCCGTGGTAGAGCAGGCAAAGCAGTTCAACGAGGCTGTTAGGATAGATGGGGTAATTCTCACAAAGCTCGATGCCGACGCCCGTGGTGGGGCCGCACTCAGCATAAGCCACGCCATAGGGGCGCCGATACTCTTCGTCGGCGTCGGTCAGGGCTACGATGACCTCAAGCCCTTCGACGAGAAGTGGTTCGTTGAGAGGATTTTTGGGGAGGCCTAAGACTCCCATCCTTTTTCTCGGTGTTTCCATGTTAGACTGCCACAGCGACACCCATGCGGATTAAAGCCCACAGCATGAACGCCACCACGACCGAGGTTAGTACAAGGAAGGCGATGCCAGCCTTGTTGTCCCGGTAATAGTCTCCCATACTCCAAGCAACTACCAAAGGGAAAGAGAGCGACACGATGAGCATCAGAGTGAATGAGGACAACGAAGGGACACCAACTATCGCAGGCAGGGTCGTGATGAGTAAAGCCGAGAACGCAGTAACCATGGCGGCGGCTTTGAAGTGCTCAACCCTTCTCCATTGCCAGAGAAGCAGAAGGAGCAGGGCGGGTATTAAAGCCAGAGCTGGAAGGGTGAAGTTGGGTTTGTAGTGGAAGTTGCAGGCGGGAGGCATCAGGGACCAGCAGTCAGCACCTATGTAGTAGTCCCTGGGAAGCCAGAATAGAGAAATCTCACCAAAAAACACAATGGTGAAGGCAGGAAGGTAAACTGAGATCAGCTTGGACAGGCTGTTCTTTGTCATAAACACCACTGCAACACATCCTGTTCTCAGGAAGACAACAACTCATTTGACCATTCGATTATAAGCCTGATCTCAGCAGCCTCTCAACCTCTTTCAAGTCAACCCCCGCTGTCATGTCTATGTTTATCGGCGTCACGCTGACCTTCCTCTCCACCTTTAGGGTGTAAGCATCCGTCCCGGGCTCGAACTTCTCGCACTTCCTGCCGACTATCCAGTAGTAAGGATATCCCCTTGGGTCGATGCGCTCCTCAATGGTTGGCCGGTACCTTCTCCTCGCGAGCCTCGTCACTTTTATCCCCGTCTCCGGGGTGGCATCGTTCGGGATGTTCACGTTGAGCATGTCAACGCCCTTTGGAAGGCCCTTCTCGAGGACGGTCCTGGTTATTCTCCTCAGGAAGTGCGACGCAACTGAGAAGTCTATCCCCTCGCCCTCGCTGAGGGTCTTTCTCCAGTCGACCTCGAGGCTTATCGCTATGCTGGGAATCCCATGGGTGGCGGTTTCTATGGCAGCGGAGGCCGTTCCGGAGACTGTTATCTCTGTGCTCAGGTTCTCTCCGAGGTTGATACCGCTTATCGCCAGGTCGAAGTGGGTGAACCTTGCAAGAGCAAAGATGACGCAATCAACGGGCATGCCGTCTAGGCCGTAGGCAACCTTTGCCCCTGGCACGTTCACAAGCTTTGCCCTCAGCGGCTTGTGAAGCGTCATGGCTCTTCCGCTGGCGCTCCTCTGGAAGAGAGGAGCAACGACATAAACCTCTCCAAGGTCTTTAACGGCCTCTACAGCGGCACGGATGCCTTTTGAATAAATTCCGTCATCGTTAGTTATGAGTATCCTGGGCATACTATGAACTAAGGCCTCACCTTTAAAAACCTTGATTTCCAGCCTAAGCTGGTGTTAAAAGATGACGTACTGGACGAGTGAGGACAACGTTGCTGGAAAGCCCGGGACTGCACTCTTCATAATCCTGCCCACGATAGGCTGCTATCGCTTTAGGATAGGCCAGGCCTGCTACATGTGCGCATACCCAACGGCAGCTCCAAAGGTTAGATGGAGCCAGGATGCCCTAGTCGATTACGTTAGAGAGGCCTTAAAGAAGGTAGAGGGCAGGAAGAGGGTTGCAGTGAGGATGTTCACCTCAGGTTCATTCCTCGACAACGGCGAGCTAAAACCTGAAACGAGGAGAAAAATCTTCGAGATTCTTGCGGGAATGGAGAATGTAGAAGAGATTGTGATAGAGAGCAGGAGCGAACTTGTTCGCTACGACGCGGTTAGAGAGCTCGCAGAGATAGTTCCAGACAAGCATTTTGAGGTAGCCATAGGGCTCGAAACCGCCAACGATGACATAGCCGACGTTTCAATAAACAAAGGCAACACCTTCGACGACTTCGTTAAGGCTGCAGAGATAACACACGAAGCGGGTGCGAAGGTGAAAACGTACCTCCTCCTGAAGACGATCTTCCTTAGTGAGCGCGACGGCATAGAGGACGTCAAGGCGAGCATCATAAAAGCCGAGCCCTACACGGACACCTTTTCCATAAATATCACTGACATCCAGAAAGGGACGCTCTATGAGAGACTCTGGGAGAAGGGTGAATACCGCCCGCCCTGGCTCTGGAGCGCGGTGGAGATACTCCTGTGGGCAAAGAAGCGCTTCCCAGACAAGAGAATCCTAAGCGACCCTGTTGGAGCGGGTTCGAGACGTGGCCCCCACAACTGCCTCACCGACTACGACAGGCAGATAGGCAGAGCGATAAAGAAGTTCTCCGCAACGCAGGATCTCAAATACATCGAGAACCTCAAGCCCGAGTGCAGGGAGAGATGGGAGTACATAGTCGAGAACGGTCTCCTCGACTGGCAGTTGATGACGTGGTGAATGGATTTCGTTTTTAAAATGCTTTTTATGCGCTCTTTTCGACCCATTTTTAATGTCCGTCGGGCTTCTTTGATGATCATAGATGTACCTCCACGAAAGCTTTAAATGTTTACATACGTAAACGGGTTTAACAAATCGTGGGTGATGATTATGGCAAACGTCGAAGGGAAAACCGTGGTTGAAAGGGATGGTTACCTCGTGGTTGGAAGGGCTGAGGATGTTGTGGAAATCAATGTCGATACTTTTCTGTGCAAGGGCTGTGGAATCTGTGTTGAAATGTGCCCCAGGAAGGTCTTTGAGTGGAGCAAGGAGCTGAGCGAAAAGGGAGTTCACTATCCGGTTCCCGTGCACGCCGAGAAATGCGTTAAATGTAAGCTCTGTGAGCTTCTCTGCCCGGACTTTGCCATAGCAGTAAGGTGGTGACTCATGATAATCCGAGGTGATGAGCCTGAACAGCTCAGGCTTTTGAAGAGGCTTTACAAGCCGGGCAACTACTTCTTGCAGGGCAACGAGGCCGTTGCATACGGTGCGCTCTTTGCAGGCTGTCGTTTTTACGCAGGATATCCAATCACCCCCTCAAGCGAGATAGCCGAGACGATGGCAAGAGAGCTGCCCAAGCTTGGCGGCTACTACCTTCAGATGGAGGATGAAATCGGAAGCATTGCTGCAATGGTAGGGGCTTCTTGGACTGGATTCAAGGTCATGACCGCAACGGCTGGACCCGGATTTTCGCTCATGCAGGAAAACCTCGGCTACGCAGTAATGACGGAGACTCCCCTCGTTCTGGTCGACGTTCAGAGAAGCGGTCCAAGCACGGGGCAGGCCACCAAGGGTGCTCAGGGTGACTTCTTCCAGGCGAGATGGGGAACTCACGGAGACCACCCGATAGTTGCCGTCTCACCGATAAGTGTTGAAGACGCCTTCTGGGAAACTGTGAGGGCCTTTAACATCTCCGAGAAGCTCAGAACCCCGGTTGTTGTGCTCTTCGACGGTGTTCTTGCCCACACGAGGGAACAGATAAAGATCCCCGACGTGGAAGAAATCGAGATAACCTACCGCAAACTGCCAAAGAATGAGGAGGAGGCAAAGCTTCCCTTCGGAGACCCGCACGGCGATGGTGTCCCACCGATGCCCCTCTTCGGCCACGGCTACTTCACCCATGTAACCGGCTCCACACACAAGGAGAACGGTCTTAGGGACGTTTACACTCCGGAAGTTCACGACAGGCTCGTGAGAAGAATTCACAGGAAGATAGAGCAGAATAAGCACGTTTATGAGAAGTACGAGGAGTACTTTACGGATGATGCCGAGATACTCGTCGTCAGCTGGGGCGTTACCGCGAGGCCCTCACTCGGAGCGGTACTGAAAGCCAGGGAGGAAGGAACAAGGGTCGGCCTCTTCGTTCCGAAGACCGTCCACCCGTTCCCGGGGAAGAGAATAAAAGAGCTCGGAAAGAAGGTTCGCGCAATACTTGTTCCCGAGATGAACCTTGGCCAGCTAATCCTTGAAGTCCAGCGCTTCGTCTACGACGACGTTCTTCTCAAAGGCGTGAACAAGATAGGCGGTGTTCCTCTGACCGTTGAGGAAATCCTGCGCGAGATAAGGGGTGTTGCCTGATGGCAAAGGAAATCTATTCCACTTATCCGATGGTCAAATATCTCCGTAAGGAGGCCCTGCCCACAGCCCTCTGTCCAGGATGTGGTGGCGGAACCGTTCTCAACGCCTTTGCAAATGCAGTTGACCAGCTTAGGATAGACCCGAAGGATTTGGTCGTCGTCAGCGGTATAGGATGTTCCGCATGGATTGCTTCTCCCTACTTCCTAGCCGACACCCTTCACACGACTCACGGGAGGGCAATAGCCTTCGCGACGGGAGTTAAGGTCGGTTTGCCGGACAAGAAGGTCGTCGTCATAAGTGGCGACGGTGATCTGGCCAGCATAGGCGGAAACCATCTCCTCCACGCCGCGAGGAGGAACATAGACATAACGGTAATCCTCGTCAACAACTTCATCTACGGAATGACCGGCGGCCAGGTGGCTCCGACGACACCCTTTGGGGCAAAGACCACCACCAGCCCGTACAGAAACATAGAGCACCCACTCCAGATCTCCGAGACTGTTGCTGCCGCTGGAGCTTCATACGTGGCAAGGTGGACTACCGCCCACGTCTACCAGCTCATAGAGAGCATTAAGAAAGCCCTCCAGGTTAAGGGATTCTCCCTCGTCGAGGTCATTTCCCAGTGTCCTGTCCAGTACGGAAGGAGGAACAAGATGAAGGAGCCGGCAGAGATGCTCCGCTGGTTCCTCAAGAACAGCGTCCCCGTGGGCAAAGCTAAGAAGATGTCACCGGAAGAGCTTGAGGGCAAGTTCATCATCGGCGAGATAATCAACAGACAGAGGCCCGAGTTCACCGAAGAGCTGAACAAGCTTATTGATGAAGTCCAGGAGCATTTCGGCCTTAAGGGGGAGTGAGAGCCATGCAGATTAGGTTCGCAGGCATAGGCGGCCAGGGTGTCGTCCTGGCCGGTGTTATCCTTGGCGAGGCGGCCGCGATTGAGGGTCTGAACGTTCTTCAAACGCAGGACTACAGCTCGGCCTCCCGCGGCGGTCACTCCATAGCGGACGTCATCATCTCAAAGGAGCCAATTTACGATGTCATTGTCACCAAGGCTGACGTTCTGGTTGCCCTCCACCAGCTCGGCCACGACACCGTTAAGGAGGAGCTGAAGGAAGATGGCATTCTCATCATCGACACTGACCTTGTCAAGCCTGATAAGGATTACATCGGTGCCCCCTTCACGCGCCTGGCCGAGGAGAACACCGGGCTCGCTTTGACTGTTAACATGGTAGCCCTTGGCTATCTGGTCGCGAAGACCGGTGTTGTGAAAAAGGAAAACGTGGAAGAGGCCATAAAGAGGCGCGTCCCGAAGGGGACGGAGGAGATAAACATCAAGGCATTCAATGCCGGCTATGAGGAGGGATTGAAATGAGATACCCGTTTCCTGTCGGTAAGAGCGACTTCATCCAGGGTGATGAAGCCATAGCAAGAGCAGCTATCTTGGCAGGCTGCCGCTTTTACGCTGGCTATCCAATAACTCCCGCGAGCGAGATTTTTGAGGCCATGGCCCTCTACATGCCGCTCGTCGATGGAGTGAGCATACAGATGGAGGACGAAATAGCAAGTATCGCCGCTATAATTGGCGCATCTTGGGCAGGGGCTAAGGCCATGACTGCAACGAGCGGCCCTGGCTTCTCGCTCATGCAGGAGAACCTTGGATATGCTGTGATGACGGAAACACCGATAGTCGTTGTCGACGTCCAGAGAAGTGGTCCGAGCACGGGTCAGCCGACGTTAGCTGCACAGGGCGACATAATGCAGGCAATATGGGGCACTCACGGTGACCACAGCCTAATCGTTCTCAGCCCGTCAACCGTTCAGGAAGCCTTCGACATGACGATAAGAGCCTTCAACTTGGCTGAGAAGTACAGAACTCCAGTGGTCCTCCTTACCGACGCTGAGATAGCCCACATGCGCGAGAGGGTTTACATACCTAATCCGGACGAGATAGAGCTTATAGAGAGGAAGCTCCCCGCCAACGAGGAAGAGGCGAAGTATCCCTTTGGGGACATCCACGGCGATAGAGTTCCGCCGATGCCGATATTCGGCAGGGGCTACCGCACCTACGTCACCGGTTTAACCCACGATGAGCGCGGAAGACCAAAGACCGTTGATGCTGAAGTCCACGAGAGGCTCATCAGGAGGATAGTCAGTAAAATTGAGAATAACAAGCATGACATAATCTCCTACGAGACCTACGCGCTTGATGATGCGGAGATAGCAATAATCACCACTGGAATAGTCGCCCGTTCAGCCATCAGAGCTGTCAAGTTACTGCGCGAGAGGGACATCAAAGCAGGCCTGCTCAAGCTCAACACCATCTGGCCATTTGACTTCGACATGATCGAAGAGCTGGCGGAGCGCGTGAAGAAGATATACGTGCCGGAGATGAACCTCGGACAGCTTTACCACCTCGTCAGAGAGGGGGCAAACGGAAAAGCCGAAGTCGAGCTGATAAGCAAGATCGGCGGCGAGGTTCACACTCCGATGGAGATAGTCGAGAGGGTGGTGGGCTGAATGTACCTAAAGTCCGCTTACGAGATTCGCGATAAATACTTGAGAAAGGACATGCTCCCGACGATATTCTGTCCGGGCTGTGGAATAGGCTCGGCCCTTCAGTACACACTCAGAGCCATAGACGACCTTGGCCTCAACCCGGACGAGATAGTCTGGGTCAGCGGTATAGGATGTTCCTCCCGCGTTCCGGGATTCGTCAATTTCGATGGGCTGCACACAACCCACGGAAGGGCCTTAGCGTTTGCCACGGGTATAAAGCTCGCCAATCCAAAGCTCAAGATAATCGCCTTCATGGGTGACGGTGACGCGGCAGCTATCGGAGGAAACCACTTCATCCACGCCATAAGGAGGAACCTCGACGTCACGGTGATACTTATCAACAACTTCACCTACGGAATGACGGGCGGCCAGGTGGCCCCTACAGCCCTCAAAGGCTTGCGTGGAACTACTGCTCCCTACGGTCAGTTCGAGAACCCCTTTGATATAGCGGATCTCGCCGTTTCAGCAGGGGCCAACTACGTCGCCCGCTGGAGCGTCTTCAACTACCTCCAGGGAATCAACAGCATCAAGAAGGCACTTCAAAAGGAGGGCTTTACGCTCGTTGAATTCCTCTCGCCGTGTCCTATAAGCTTCGGAAGGAGGAACAGGATGAAGACGTCTCCAGAACTGCTCCGCTGGTATCAGAAGATAACCGTACCGATAAGCAAGGCCAAAAATATGTCTCCGGAAGAGCTCGAGGGCAAGATCGTCATCGGTGAGTTCGCCGACAGGGACAGGCCGGGTCTCGTTAGGGAGTACGAGGAGTACAAGAAGAGGGCCAAGAGGATGATGGGGTGGGAAGAATGAGGAAGGAAATCCTCTTCAGCGGTTTCGGCGGCCAGGGTGTTATCCTCGCCAGCGTCATCCTTGGCAGAGCCGCTGCCGTTTATGAGAACCTCTACGCGGTTCAGACGCAGGCGTACGGGCCGGAGTCAAGGGGTGGAGCGAGCAGGGCTGAGGTGGTGATAAGTGACGAGCCGATCGACTATCCCAAGACCGTCCACCCGGACTGCGCGGTCTTCTTCTCCCAGGAGGCCTACAGCAAGTACCTCCACACCGTCAAGGAAGGAGCCACAATAATAGTCGAGAGCGACCTCGTGCCGCACCGCGATGAGGAGTTCGAGAAGAAGCTGAAGGTTTACGCCCTCCCTCTAACGGAAACAGCGGAGGAAACCACCGGCCTTAGTTTAACAATGAACATACTCACCCTTGGCCTGCTGGTCGCCCTAACGGACGTCGTGAGCAGGGAAGCAATAGAAAAGGCCGTCCTCGACGCTGTCCCAAAGGGGACAGAGGAGATAAACCTCAGGGCGCTCCACAAAGGCTTTGAGCTTGGTGAGAAAGCAAAGAAAGGCGAGCTCTGAGTTCGTCTATTTTTCTTTCATTTCCCAAAAACTTATCAACCGGGGAGTAGAGTTGGTTCTATGCTCGTAAACGAGACCAAGGGCAGGATATGGCACGGAAGGGTAAGGCTCGCAGACACGTTCTTCAAGCGGTTTAGAGGCCTAATGCTGGTTAGAGACATCAACTACGCGCTTGTTTTTGTATTGCCAGCCGAAACGAGGGCTAACGCTTCGATTCACATGTTCTTCATGCTGGGTGATATCGACGTTATCTGGCTTGACTCCTCCCGCCGCGTGGTGGATTTCAAGACCGCCAGAAAGTGGCGAGTCTATGTCCCTAAGAAGGCCGCCCGGTACATCATTGAGGGCCCGGTTGGGATGATAAACGTCCTCGAGGTTGAGGAAGGGGATTTAATAAGCTGGTCACCAACAGAGGAGAAAAACAAGGCCGTTCCTGTAAAGATTTCGCTGCCGGAGAAGATTTCCTTTGAAGGCTCGAACGGCATAGCGATTGCCGAGAGCGTTAAGGAAATAAGGACGGAGAAAGCTTAAAACTCAAACTCCACTCCGTTTCCCTCTCCTTCCCAGAGAACTATCCTCTGGAGTCTGACATCCTTAGGGAGCCTCTTCTCAATCTCTTTCGCTATCCAGAGGGCGACGTTCTCAGTCGTCGGGTTCTCAAAGAGGGCGTTGAGGTTCCTGTGGTCGAGCCTCTCGATGATTTCATTGACTATTCTTCTCAGCTCAAGGAAGTTCATAACGTAGCCGTTCCTCAGCGGCCCCTCCACCGCCACCTCAAGCCAGAAGGTATGACCATGTATTTCCTCAGGCTTTCCGCCGATTACAACGGCATGTGCCGCCTCAAATTTGAAGCGTTCGATGATGCGGGACTTCATTTTACTCACCCTGACTTTCCTACCATCCGAAATCCAAATTAGCGTCAACGCCCTAAAACCTTTGGGGATCTATTTATGTATAACTCAACATATTTTCGACCTTTAAAAATAACCCACCGTAATGCTTAAAACCCGCAGGTCTTATAAGGGACTAAAACGACGGTGTGGCGGTGGTTAAAATGGTCAGATACATGGTGACTTCCGCTCTTCCCTACGCCAACGGGCCGATTCATGCTGGACACCTTGCTGGAGCATATCTGCCTGCGGATATATTCGTCCGCTATCTGAGGCTCAAGGGAGAGGAAGTGATTTTCATCAGTGGAACCGATGAACACGGGACACCAATAACCTTCAGAGCGCTCAAAGAGGGGAAAAGCCCAAGGGAGATAGTCGACTACTACCACGAGCACATCAAGACGACCTTTGAAAGGGCCAAGATAAGCTTCGACTACTTTGGCAGAACTGAACTGCCAGTCCACTACCGCATAAGCCAAGACTTTTTCCTCAAGGCTCTAGAGAACGATCACCTCATTAAAAAGGTGAGCAAGCAGGCCTACTGTGAGCACGACAAGATGTTTCTTCCGGACAGATACGTCATAGGCACGTGCCCCTACTGCGGTGCTGAGAACCAGAGGGGAGACCAGTGTGAGGTCTGCGGCCATCCGCTCACGCCGGAAGAGCTAATAAATCCGCGCTGCAACATCTGCGGCAATCCAATAACCTTCAGGGACTCTGCTCACTATTACATAAAAATGCAGGATTTCGCCGAGAAGCTTAAGGAGTGGGTCCAAAGCCAGGAGCACTGGAAGCCGAACGTCAAGAACACAGTCCTCGGCTGGATTGAGGAGGGCCTTGAGGAGAGGGCCATAACGAGAGATTTAAACTGGGGCATTCCAGTGCCGCTCGACGACGAGGACGTCAAAGGCAAGGTTCTCTACGTCTGGTTTGAAGCGCCGATAGGGTACATCAGCATAACCGTCGAGCACCTTAAGAGGGAAGGCAAGGAGAATGAGTGGAAGAAGTTCTGGCTCAACCTTGACGGACAAACAAAGGTCATCCACTTCATCGGCAAGGACAACATACCCTTCCACGCGATATTCTGGCCGGCTTTCCTGATGGCCTACGGCAAGTACCAGGACGGAGAGACCGAGGCCGAGTGGCTCCTTCCGTACGACATCCCCGCCAACGAGTACCTCAACTTGGAAGGCAAGAAGTTCTCAACGAGCAGAAACTGGGCCATCTGGGTGCACGAGTTCCTCGACGCCTTCCCGGCTGACTACCTCCGCTATTACCTCACCGCCATAATGCCCGAGACGAGGGACAGCGACTTCAGCTTCGCCGACTTCAAGACAAAGATTAACGAGGAGCTGGTAAACAACCTCGGAAACTTCGTGCACAGGGCTCTAACCTTCGTGAACCGCTACTTCGACGGCGTCGTCCCCGAAAGGGGCGAGCTTGATGATCTGGACAGGCAGGCCTTCGAGGAGATTGAGAAAGCTCTGAAAGAGACGGGTGAGCTAATAAGCACCTACCGCTTCAAAGACGCTCTCAGGCGTGTAATGGAGCTGGCAATCTTCGGCAACCGCTACTTCGACTACCAGAAGCCATGGAAGACAGCCAAGGAAAACCGCGAGAGGACGGCAACAACTGTTAATGTCTCGCTCCAGATCGTCAAGGTCCTTGGAGTGCTCCTCGAGCCGTTCCTGCCGGATGCCAGTGAGAAGATATGGCACCTGCTCAACCTCGAGGAGACCAAGCGCTGGGAGTTCATCGAGATTCCAGCAGGCCACAGGGTTAGGAGGGCCGAGATTCTCTTCAGGAAGGTCACTGATGAGGACATAATATTCTTCATCGTGAACTACATAGCCAGAGGCAACCCTGAGAGCGCAAGGCTGCTCCTTGACAAGTACTACAGGACGGACGACGTCGTTAAGGTTGCCCTCGAGAGGTTCGGCGAGAAGCGTAAAGATGAGGCCATGGCAATCCTTAAGAGCATATACGGCGAAAGGCTTGAGAAGAAGGCCAAAAAGGAGAAGAAAAAGGAGGGTGGAAAAGTGGAGTACGTTAAGTTCGAGGACTTCATGAAGCTCGACTTGAGGGTTGGAAAGATTGTTGATGTGCAGGATCACCCAAACGCGGACAAGCTCTACGTGGTAAAGGTTGACCTCGGTAATGAGGTCAGGCAGCTCGTCGCTGGACTCAAGAAGTACTACAGCAAGGACGACCTCCTCAACCGCTACGTCGTTATCATAGCCAACCTCGAGCCCAAGAAGCTCAGGGGAATAGAGAGCCAGGGAATGCTCCTCGCTGCCGACGACGGCGAGAACGTTGCCCTGCTTATGCCGGACAAGGAGGTAAAGCTCGGGGCAAGAATAAGATGAGGGGAGCTCAAAGCCTGAGCTCCACCCAGTTTTCCCTCTTCTTCTTGTAGACCCTCACAAGGCCCTGCTTTTCGAGCCTCTGGAACATTCTCCAGGCAGTTGTCTTCGGGATTCCGAGCGTCTCCCTGACCTCGGACTGCCTTGCCTTTCCGCCTCTGTCGAAAAGATAAAGCAGTGCTTTTTCCTCATCCTTTGTCAAGTCGTACTCCGTGAGCCTCTTTTCAAAGTCCTCCCTGCTGATGCTTGGTGCCGATCCGCCCTCTTCCCTACCACTCTTCAGGTATATGAAGCCGCCTATGGAGAGGGCAAGGAGAGCGAGTATTCCAATCGTCGCCCAGCTGGTGGAGCCACCCGAGAGGGTTTCAGTTGACGAGCCAGTGGTTGAGGGTGCGGTGGAGTTAACGAAACTTTCAGAGGCAGATGTTTCCGAGATGGACTGGGTAGTCTGTGTCTGGGCCGTTTCTGTCCCAGCTGGCAGATATTCCAGAACATAGGAAACCGTCTGATTGCCCGCAGGCATGACGATTGAGTTGCCGTTTATCTCGAGGGGGATGTCGCTCAGGTCAACAATGACAGCATTTTCGGGGAAAGTTATTTTGACAGGTATATTTGAGCCAACACGGACACTCCATATGGCCCTGTTCTTGACGGTCAGGTCAGGGGTGTAGTAGGTTATCTTAATGCCTGTGGCATTTTCAAAATACACGATGAGCGTGGAACCATTTATTTCATAGGGTAAAGGACTGCCCCTTTCATCAATAACGACTAGGCCCTCAACGTTGGCCGCAAGAAGGGGAATGGTAACGCTTACAGTATAGTTCTCCGGCTGGATAACCTCAACTACCTTAACGTATCCATCGGCATATACGGTAATGCTGATGGACGTGATGGTGTACTGCCCCGCGACGAGGGGCAAGAGCATGACTGCAATTGCGAGTACCGCCGCTGCCTTTGTTTTCATCCCAACACCCCCAAGAAGTTGAGAGAATCACCTTAAAAAAATATGAGTAAAAAAGGGACGTTCATTCGTCGTCCTCTTCATCATCACTGTAGTCCTCATCCTCGTAGTCGTCGCTACTACTTCCCTCGTCCGAGTCATCATACTGGCCATCGTCGCTTTCGTGATCATCATGTTCCTCGTAGTCTCCACTTTGGTCGTCTGCCTCGTACTCCTCACTCTGGTCGTCGTGGCTCTCGTCGTCCTCATACTCATCCTCGTGCTCCTTTTCTTCGTGCATCTCTTTCTCAATCTCCTTGGTTTCCTCGACTATATCCTTGAGCTCTTCGTTGATATCGTGGAGCATATCAAGCGCTTCCTCGTACTGACCACTCTCAACGAGCTGGGTAAACTGTTCGTACATCATCTGCAACTCCGCAAAGTCTTCCGCTAGATAAGTTGCGTTGATGATAGTAGAGTTCTGAAGCATGGCCATTGACTCCTGCATGAGCTTCATATGTTCCTGGAGCTTTTCCATGAAGGCATAGCTTATCTCCTCTGCCTTGGCGTCCACTATCTGCTCGGTCAGCTCCTCAACGGCGTCTTCGAGCTTGTCCATGAGCTCTTCTGCATAATCAAGGTCGTTCTCAAGCTTCGTTATGTTGCCGTCGGTGTTGGCGATGTCCTGGGCAACCACTAGATAAGCCTCTTTTGTCCGGTTGTAGAGCTCTACAACAGCGGTAACGTTGAGGCCTTCAGCCTGAGCTTCCTCAATTACCTTCTCAACATACGGGAAGTATTCAGCTGCCCTATTGAGTTCTTCCTTAGCCTCCGTAATGAGTTCATAATACTCATATTGCTCCTCGATCTGGTGTTCCTGGTGATCTGTGTAGTAGTCCATTAGTTCTTCAACTGCCTCCTTGTAGAGTTCTAGTGCAGACATCGATGCGTTTATACTCCCTTCATAATTTCCTGCATAGTAAAGATCCCACGCCTCTTTCCTCATTGTCTCCGCTTGGTAATATGCCTCCAATGTCCAGTTTGGCAAGGTAACGTTACTCACGTTGAGATCGGCTATCATATTAGCAGTGTAGTTCGCGACGTTATCCACTATAATCAGGAGGTTATACGCCGCTGTCTGGAGGCCAGTATTGGTGGTGTTCGTGACGTTGGTCATGTTGGTAGCATTTACTAGCAGGGTTCCGTTGGCTGATGCAGTAACGTTGGTGGTCTCAGTAGCGTTTACACTGGCAGCCCAAGCTGCAGTGCTAAGGGGTATCAGTGCCCCTATAAAGAGCACCAACAATGTTTTCATACTCATCTTCATGGCTCTCACCTTGATAATGACTAGGCACGACTAATATATTAGGAACCCGCTGGAATTTTCGTGTTTCAGAACGTTTCTCTACGTTTCCATAGGGGAAATTAGAAATTGAAAGGCCAGAAATAAATTTTTAAGGCTAGAGAAACTCATGTTCTGGTTAAAACCTCAGCTCCACCCAGTTTTCCTTTCTGCCCTTTATAACCTTCACCAGCCCTTTCCGCTCCAGGCGCTTGAACATCCTCCAGGCAGTAGTTTTGGGAAGTCCAATGGCCTCCCGTACCTCCGCCTGACTCGCCCTACCGCCTTTGTCGAAGATATAGAGCAGGGCCCTCTTTTCTTCATCGTTTAGCTCGAGTCCCTCAAGCCTCCTCTCAAACCCCTCGCGAGTGAGCTTAGGTCTTTCCATTCCCCCGCTGCCCCTCCTTCTGAGGAGGTATGCGGCTATACCTCCAATCACGACGACACCAACGAAGAGAGCAATGAGGAGGTAGTTCGACGAGTTCTCCTCGGAAGTTCCGGTGTACTGGAGGGTGTAGGAGACGCTCTGGTTTCCTAGAGGCATAGTTATGGAGTTGCCCGCTATCTCGAGGGGAATGTCGCTCAGGTCAACAACTATGCAGTTCTCCGGGAGAACCACGGTGAAAGGACTCTCAGACGAAACTTTGAGCGTCCAGACAATGCCATCCTTGGATGTTAAGTCGGGGGTATAATAGGAGACCCTGACGACCTGGGCATCCTCTGAGTAAATCAAAAGGTTGCCGTTATCTAGCCGGAAGTTCAGGGGGTTCCCGTTCTCATTCTCTACAAAGAGGTTCTCATAATGCTCTCCGAAGAGGGAGACCTCAATTTGAGAGGCGTAATCAGCGGGAAGGAGCTCGTATTCAACCTTAACGTAGCCGTCCTCGTAGACGGTCAGAACCAGAGACGAGACGGTATATTCTCCACTAACCACCGGAACGAGAATAAGAGCCGTTATCATGAATATCACGAGCGACTTCCTCTCCATTTAAGCATCCCTCCAAATCAAATGAAAAGGGAAAGGGTCATGAATGGGCAAGGATAAACTCGTCGACCTTGTGGAGCATGTTCAGGGCTATTGCGAAATGAGCCTTGGCCTGGAGCGGCTTCCTGTCCTTAAGGAGTTCAACGCCGATCCTAAGCTCCTGCACCGCGACTTTCAGCTGAATCTCCGCAGAGGTAGTGTCCACGCCCTCCCTCTTGAGCTCGGCCAGCGCCTTGGCATCCTTTTCAATCCTGTTCTCCATCTCCATAAGGAACGCTCTCACGTCCTTGAGCTTCTCCTCGAGCTCCCTTTCGTAGACCTTCATTCTGATGAACTCAGCAGCTTTTTGGAATTCTCTGATGGTCTCCTTGTTTTCGTCCATTACTTTGAGGGCCTCCTCCCACCTGCCCTCGTCGGCAAGGGCCTTCACCTCATTGTAGACCGCGGCGAAGGCATCGAGTCTCTCCTGGAGCCCGGTGACGTTGTAGCCGTTCTCCTGGGCCTTCTCGATTGCCTGCTGGGCTATTTCTATTCCTTTCTCACCCTTGATGAGGAAGTCCCGAACTATCTTATCTGCGTTGGCATAGGCGAGCTCCTCACGAACCTTCCTCAGCTCCTCGTCGAGTAAGGCCTTCTTCTCCTTGGCGGCTTCATAGTCAGCCTTGGCCTTCTCTATGTCCCCGGCCTTCAGATCATCGAGGACGAGTTTGTACGCCTCTTTGGTCTCGTTGTAAAGCTGAGTTAGGTTGCTCACGTCGACCCCCCGGTTCTGGGCGAACCTGATGGTCTTCTCGACCATCTGGAAGTACTCCATCATCCTCTCAGTTTCGATCCTGATGCGCTCCCTGAGATCCTGAACCCTATCTGCCGCTTCCTGAAGCCTCGAGAGGGCGAGCTTGTAGTAGTGCATCGCCGTCAGACTGTCCAGGATTGAGTTATAGTAATCGCCAGCCTCGTATTCACTGATAGCCCTGTCCTTATATTCCTCTGCGGTTTCATAGTTGGCCAATATGCTGGAATTCTCGGGCAGTTTGTCCTTAATAGGTTCTATCTTATCCTCGGCAAACTTACTAAGCCTCTGCAGCTGGTTGATGAGCTGCTCCGCTATCACCATCTCCCTGGTGCTGTTGTCCAGAAGGGTTGCATCGCTTGCAGTGGCGTTGTCTTCGGCCATGCTCAGTGGAACGACGCTTCCAAGCAGTAACAGGACGAGGGCAAATGCCCCCCACTTTGTGCCTACCATCGGCATCACCGTTCATACCTACTGGCCCAACCTATTTGAGGAATCCTGTGAAAAGTACGTTTCACACCGTTCCATTCTTCTCAAGATCCCTTATATGCAGAGCAGTGGCACAAATTCCCCCAATTATGCTTCCAAACATTGGGATATCCCCAAACTGAGCATATAAGCTTCCGTAGTTTGGGTGCCATGCATCGACTTGCTTTCTGTCTTTAGCAGTGATTATGTAGACTACCCAGCCCTTCTCCTCGAGTGCCTCGATGAGCTTCCACGCATTGGTCATATCACTCTCATCCTTTATCTCAACCCCGTACTCAGACTTAACAGCCTCGAAAAGCTCATCCATTTTTGCCACCGTTAATAGTTCGTCAACAGGCTAATAAACGTGAGCCTTAGAAGAGCATCTTCAGTGCCACGATAATGAGAAGGGCGGAAAAGGCCCTCTTGAGGTGGCAGGGGTGAAGTCTGTGAACCAAAAGGGCACCGATTCTGGCCCCTACAAGCAGACCTGGGGCAAGTAGGAGTGCGGTATGAACGTCAACCTGACCGAGGCGGTAGTGACCGAGAGAACCGGCAAGGGCGGTGAAGAAGAGCGCCAGACTCGAAGTTCCAACGGCATACCTCATGGGGATTCCGACGTAGGCATGGAACAGAGGGACGTTCAGAATTCCCCCGCTGATGCCCAGGAGACCGGACATTAGTCCCGAGGCAACCCCCACGACGGAGATCCTTGATGTTTTAATCTCTTTCTCTTCAAACTCGAAAGTGTCCCTGCCCCGCCACATTCTAAATGACAGATAGACAAGAAGCAAGGCAAAAACAAATTTAAGGATTCTTCCGGGAAGTAAAGATGATATATAGGCTCCAATTAATGCGGCAGGAATCGAAAAGGCTTCTTTAATCAGGACAACCCTGTAGAGTACCGTCCCCTTTCTTACATGGATAGCTACCGCGGAAAGGGAGCTGAGGACTATGCACGTCAAACTCGTGCCTATGGCCACGTGTATCGGGAGGCCGAGTATCGTGAGAGCAGGAACTATGAGAAATCCCCCTCCAACCCCAAAAAGGCCGGCTATGAGGCCAATGCCAAGGCCGAGGATGAAGTCCAGGAGGTAATTCAACATAAAAACTCTTTTTAGAGGGAGCGTTAAAAATCCTCCGGTGGTTCTATGAGGAGCTCAGAACTTAAGTTCTGGCTTTTAGTGGTTCTTGTCTTCGCCCTCACCCATCCCGGCTCTATCGCCTTCGCCAACTGGGACGCTCCCTACGGGTTTTACAAAGACCTTTCGGTCTGGCTCAGCTCCGCGGCAGGTGGATTGTTGCTGGTGCTCACCTACGGCGTGCACGAGTGGAAAAATGGAAAGCTGAGTTCCCCGAACCTTCTTCTGGCGGTGATTCTAGTGGTTTCAACTGCCATAATCTGCTACCGTGCGGAGCTTGCTCTCGGAGGGAAGATGGGTTACGGCAGTGAAAACATGGTGCTTTTCGTAATTGGGGGAGTCCTCTGATTTACGTTATCGATAATGCTCCTCCCGCTTTCCCTGCCCTACGCCCTCACAGGGGAGCTCTACTACCCCTACGATAGGCCGTTACTGGTGGCGTGGCTCCTTACGGTGGCCTTGGCTGTTTTCCTCGGCGTTGCCTACGTAAAGATAAGGAAGGCAGAGAGACCTCACGGCACAGGATAACCCAGCCCCTTCAGAATCATCCTCAGGGCAAGCAGAGCCATGACGACCGCGAAGGCGTTCTTCAGGTTCTTCGCCTTGGTTCTCTTGGCAATCCTTGCCCCGAGCTGGGCGCCGACTATCAAGCCCGGAATGAGGAGAACGAGCCAGTGGAGCTCAACGTTTCCGAGGGTGTAGTGCTTTATGGCACCAGCTGTGGCGGTGAAGACTATGGCGAAGCTGGAAGTGGCCACCGCGTAGTGTATCGGGAGACCAAGCCACGTCAGGAAGGGCACGTTGATTATCCCTCCCCCAACGCCGAGCAGGCCGCTTGCTATTCCAGCGAAGAAGCCGCCGATTGGGACGAGCCTGTAGTCAACTTTAACGTCTTCAAGCCTTACTTCCGTTGGCTCTGCCGTTTTCTTGCGGTAAATCCTGATTGCGACTATGATGAGCGTTGCTCCAAAGATGACCTTAAGCATCCCAGCGCTTATGAAGCTCGTCATCCAAGCTCCGATGTATGCTCCAATCACTGCGGTGCTAGCGAGCAGAAGGCCGATCTTGTAGTGTATCCTCTTCTGCCTTGAGTATGCGAGGGCAGAGCTCAGTGAGGTAAAAACAACCGCAGCAGAGGACGTTCCCACTGCGTGGTGTATCTCAACCCCAAGCAGGTTAAGTGTCGGCACTATCAGAAAGCCCCCACCGAGGCCGAAGAGAGCCGCGAGGATTCCGATGAACACACCAACCGTGAAATAGCCAAGATATTTGAGCAATTGATCACCTCCGTTTTCTCAGCGTCTATCACAGCTCGAAAGCTATCGCCTCTATGAGCTTTATCAGTGCCTCAAGGTCACCCAAATGGAGCGTCTCGACCTCGCTGTGGAGGTACTTTATGGGCACGCTCAGGGCCAAAACTTCGCTCTTGCTCTGGAAGACAGAGGCGTCCGTTCCTCCACCCGTTACACCTATCTGAATAGGTATATCGTTCTTCTCCGCTATCTCCCAGACCTTCCTAGCGAGCCTGCGAGTGTAAATCGCTGAGTTGTCCACGGCCCTTATGAGCGCCCCGCCACCGAGCTTCACATCTCCAGTCAGCTCGGAGCAGCAGGCAAAGGAATCGATGGCGAATGCGTACTTTGGAGAGTAGTGCTCCGCGAGGAACTTGGCCCCCTTGAGGCCTATCTCCTCCTGGACGGTGAAGGCAAAGATGAAGCGGCCGTTGAGGTCGTGGTCGACCAGGTCCTTAATAGCCTCGACAAGGGCAACCACACCAAAGCGGTCGTCCAAGGAGCGAGTCGAGACATAGCGGTTGTTGAGCACCGCGAAGTGCTTCTTGAAGACCGCATAGTCCAGAACCTTGACTCCCATGTCGAGGGCTTCTTCCTTGCTCTCCGCTCCGATGTCAATGGTGAGCCTGTTCCATGGGACCGTATCGAACTTCCTCTCAAGGTTCAGGTGGACTGGTAAAGCTCCTATAACACCGTCGAGATTCCCGCTCTCGGTGATTACATCCACGTGCCTGCCGTAGAGGAGGCGGTCGTCTATTCCACCGATTTTCCTGAAGCGGAGCTTTCCATCGGGGGTTATGCCCGTAATCAGAAGCCCAATCTCGTCCATGTGAGCCATGAAGATGGCCTTAAGATCACCCTCGCCCAGCTCTACGATGAGGTTTCCGATAGTGTCTACGGTGCAGTCCGCGTAGGGCTCAAGCCATTCCATGAGCTTCTCCCTAACCTTCCCCTCGTAGCCGGAAATACCGGGTATGGCAGTTATCTCCCTCAGCTCTTCAACGAGCATTTTCATCACCTCAGAGCATCTTTACTTCCTCAATCGGCCTGACCTTTAGGACCTCCCGATTAACGAGGTCCCCTGGAACCTCACCGCGAAGAACGGTGAGAAGGTTCTCCACAGCCCGAAAGCCCATATCCTCCATTGCTTCCCTGCTCAGACCGGCGTAGTGTGGCGTTAGAACAGTCTCCCACTCCATGCCGAAGAGCTCGTGCTCGGTAACTGGCTCTCTCTCGAAGACGTCAGTGGCGTAGCCCTTCAGCTTTCCCTCTTTCAGTGCCTTCACGAGGGCTTCTTCATCCACGAGACTTCCGCGGCCGATGTTGACGAGGTATTTCCCCTCCATGAGCTTTAGGCGTTCCTCGTTGATGATGTGGTAGGTTTCCGGCGTTGCAGGGAGGGCCAAAACAACGATGTCAGCGCTCTTAAGAACCTCCTCGAGCGAGAGGTACTTCGCGTTAACCTCTTCTTCGATGTCTTTCTTCCTCGAGCGCGACCAGTACACCACTTCCGTACCGAGCGCCTTGACTCGTCTCGCTATGGCCTTCCCTATCGCCCCCATGCCGAGTATTCCGACGGTTTTGCCGTAAACTGTCTCAATGTCTTTGAAGCCACTCCATATTACCCTGTGAGACTCCCACTTTCCAGCGCGTATGAACCTGTCGGTGTAGACTATCCTCCTTAGGAGGGCTATCATAAGCCCGACGGCGAACTCGGCGACGGCCTCGCTTAGAACACCGCTAACCTTTGTGACGTATATTCCCCTCTCGGTGGCGGCCTTCACGTCGACGTGGTCGTAGCCAGCGGAGTGGCAACTTATAACTTTTAGCTTCTCGGCCCTCTCGATGACTTCACGCGGAATTGGGTTTAGGGGAGAAACAATTATCCCGTCAAATTCCCCAATTTTCTCCTTGAGCTCCTCAACACTTGGATATAGGAGCAGCTCAACATCCGCATGCTTTTTGAGTTCCTCTAAAGGCTTGCTCTTTATCTTGAAAAGAACCAAGACCTTGGGCCTCATGATATCACCTTAAGATGGTTATCGAAACGAACTATTAAGGTTTTTGCCCGAGGTTTGTCAGAATGTCCGCTGCCCCCCGGGAAAGCTTAAAAAGTTTTTTCGGCCTCTCACTTTAGGTGGTGTCGATGAAGGTTGAGCGCAAGAAGTGGAGCGAGGAGTTCAGCGAGTGGTACAACGAGCTGATTGAAACTGCCGGGATACAGGACAAGCGTTACCCGGTCAAGGGAATGAACATCTGGCTCCCGTACGGGCTTAAAATAATGCGCAACATTGAGAGGTTCATACATGCCGAGATGGAAAGAACCGGCCATGATGAGGTTCTCTTCCCGGCACTCATCCCTGAAACCGAGTTCCAGAAGGAGGCAGAACACATAGCGGGCTTTGAGGGTGAGGTCTTCTGGGTCACCCACGCCGGTCACGATCCCCTCGACATCAAGCTCATCCTCAGGCCGACGAGCGAGACTGCAATGTACTCAATGTTTGCTCTCTGGATTCGCTCACATGCCGACCTTCCCTTCAAGGTCTACCAGATAGTTAACACTTACCGCTACGAGACCAAGCACACGAGGCCGCTTATCCGTGTCAGGGAAATCAGCAGGTTCTTCGAGGCCCACACGGCTCACGATAGCTTTGAGGATGCCGAGAGGCAGATAAAGGAGGATCTTGAGATATTCGACAACCTCGCCAAGTTCCTTGCGATTCCTTACATAGTCTCCAAGAGGCCCGACTGGGACAAGTTCCCGGGAGCTTACTATTCCCTCGGTGCCGAAGTAATGATGCCCGACGGCAGAACGCTTCAGATAGGAACGATGCACAACTACAGGCAGAACTTCGCAAAGGCCTACGAGATACTCTATGAGACCGAAACCGGTGATCACGAGTACGTTCACCAGACGACATTCGGAATGAGCGAGAGGCTTCTCGCAGCTGTTATAGCAATCCATGGAGACGACAGGGGAATGGTTCTGCCACCCACAATAGCTCCAATACAGGTCGTCATCGTTCCGATTCCAAAGAAAGACGCAGGGGCAGATGTATTCGCCTACGCTCGCGAGATTGCAGAGGAGCTTAGAACAGCTGGCCTGAGGGTGCATGTAGACGAGCGCGACATAAGGCCTGGCAGAAAGTTCTACGACTGGGAGCTCAAGGGCGTGCCGCTTAGAATAGAGGTCGGCCCAAGAGACGTTGAAGGAAGGAAAGCAGTTCTAGCGAGACGTGACACGCTCACGAAGGAGACTGTTGAGAGAGATGGAATAGTCGAGGCTGTCAGGAGGACCCTCGACGAAATCCACGAGAACCTCTACAAGAGGGCCGAAGAGTTCCTCAGGACCCACATCAAGCGCGTTGACACCATCGAGGAGGCCAAGGCCGTCTTTGAGGACAGGCGCGGAATAGTTGAGATTCCCTGGTGTGGCGAGGAGGAGTGCGGCCTGAAGATGGAGGAAGAGCTTGACGCCAAGATGCTCGGAACGCCCTATCCTGAGGAGAAGGCCAAGGAAGGCATCGAGGGCAAGAAGTGCCCCGTCTGCGGAAGAGACGCCAAGTTCATCGCCAGGTTTGCCAGAACATACTGAGCTTTCCTTTCTATTCTCATACACTTCGCTTTTGAAGCACAAGTAGAAAACAGCTGAGAAAAGGAAATATGACAAAATCAGGCACTCTCGTTCTCGATGACGGCTTCAAGGAGCTCGATGGCCTGCTCGATGTAGAGGTAGGCCTTCCTGATGTGGACGCTGAAGACAACCCAGCGCAAGGTCCTTCCCTCGTCCGGAATGCCGTACATCAGCGCCTTCTCGAACTCAGCGGTGGCGTTGGTATAGAGCTCCATCGCAAGCTGGAGTGTCTCGTTGCTGACGTTGGCCTGGACGCTGAGGTTGTAGAGCTCGTTGAACTTCTCCTCATCGCTCTGGTAGAGGTAGTACCAGGCGATGGACTGCTTGATGAAGTTCTCATAGCTCCAAGTGATGGCACCAGCGGTTCCCGCGAATGGGACAAGCACCACCATCAGAACCGCAAGGAGTGCAACGGCCCTCTTCATGGTTCCACCTCCTTCAAATGTATTCATTCGGCAGGGCTTTTAAATTCTTCCCTCCCCTAATGTTTAAAAAACGAACATCGAATGCACAACCATGATTTTGGGAATCCACGACGGCCACGATGCGGGAGCTGTGCTGATAGACGGCGAGAGTATCTTCGCGGTTAACGAAGAGAGGCTGAACAGGGTTAAGAAGTACCGGGGATTCCCAACTCTCAGCGTGAGGAAAGTCCTCGAGATGGCGGGTGTTTCGCCCGAGGAAGTTGAAATCATAGCCGTTGCTGGCATCTTCCGGAAGCAGAAGCGGCTCTTAGAGCTTGAGAACAACCTGCACGTCATTTTCGGGCCGGATTTCAAGAGGAAAGTTCTCTTCGTTGAGCATCACTTGGCTCACTCTGCGAGTGCCTACTACACGAGCGGCTGGAAGGATGCTATAGCCCTGAGCATAGACGCCGCTGGAGATGGGTTGAGCTCATCAATCTATATCGCGAGAGATGGAGAGATGATTAAAATCGCCCAGAGCACCTATCTAGACTCCCTCGGCGACTTCTACGCATCTGTTACGGAGCTCCTTGGCTTTAAGCCAATGCGCCACGAGGGCAAGGTGATGAGCCTGGCAGCATACGGAAAGCCGACCTATGATCTGAGCAGCATCATAGAGCTGAACGGTTTAACCTTCGACAACCACCTCAAACTCATAGGCGTTGAAGCTACGAGGAAGCTGGCCGAGCTATTCAGCTATCCCTTGAGCAGGGCTAAAGAAATCGCAGGGCAGATGAAGCGCGGGAAGCTCGACGGGGAACTCCAAAGAAGGGCAATAGAGATAGCGGCCAGCGCTCAGGCACACCTCGAAAAGCTCATTGACGAGCTAGGCCTCAAGCTGAAGGAGTACGGTCTTCCGCTCGCCTACGCCGGCGGAGTTGCCCAGAACGTCAAGGCCAACGCCATTTTGAGAAAGCTCTTCCCAAGCTTGTGGGTGTTCCCGGCAATGGACGATGGAGGACTGGCTTTTGGAGCGGCAATCTTCGTCAAGGCACAGCTTGAGAGACTTGACAGCAAATGGAAACCATTCAAGCTTGAGCACGTCTACCTTGGGCCGGACTACTCAAAGGACGAGGTAGAGGGATTCCTGAGGAGGGAGGGTGCCGAGTTCGAGGAGGTAGACGACGTCCCGGGCTTCGTCGCCGATTCCTTAGTTGATAGAAAAATCGTCGCCTTTTTCCAGGGAAGGATGGAGTTCGGACCGAGAGCCCTGGGCAACCGCTCTATTTTAGCCGACCCAAGGGACGATGGAGTTAAGGAGAGACTCAACGTGGCCCTAAAGCGCGATGTCTTCCAGCCATTTGCTCCTTCGATGCTCGAGGAGAGAGCGAGAGAGTATCTGGCGGATCTCAACGGTGAGCCCAACAGGTTCATGACGATGAGCTACACCGCGAGCGAGGAGTTTAGAAGGGAAGCTCCAGCGGTTGTTCATGTGGATGGGACGACGAGGCCGCAGAGCGTTGTGAGGGAGCTCAACCCAGTTTACTACGACATCATAAAAGCCTTTGAGAGGAGAACGGGTCTTGGGGTGGTATTAAACACCAGCTTCAACATGCACGGTGAACCAATAGTCTGCTCGCCGAAGGACGCGCTGGGAAGCTTCAGAAAGGCTGGGTTGGACGTGCTGGTTCTTGGGGGATTTGTCGTCCATCAATGAAATTTACTATTCTTTGATGTCCATCTTTTTGCCAAGGTAAAGTTATAAACATTGGGCCGAAGAACTTTCGGTGATGTTCATGGCGCTGAGCGACAGGTTAGAACTCGTTAACCCTTCTGAGATCAGAAAGCTTTTTGACCTAGCTCAGGGCGTTGAGGGTCTCATCTCACTTGGAATCGGAGAGCCGGACTTCGATACTCCAGAGCATATAAAAGAGTATGCCAAAGAGGCTCTCGACAAAGGAATGACGCATTATAGCCCCAACGCTGGAATCATGATGCTCCGTGAGGCCGTTGCGTGGAAGCTGAAGGAACAGAACGGCATTGAAGTTGACCCAAAGAGCCAGGTAATGATAACCGTCGGAGCCAATCAGGCGTTCGTCATGGGACTCGCGGCGTTTCTCAAGGATAGAGAGGAGGTCTTAATTCCAAGCCCAATGTTTGTGAGTTATGCCCCCGCAGTAATCCTCGCGGGAGGGAAGCCTGTCGAAGTTCCAACATATGAAGAAAACGAGTTCCGTCTGAGTGTTGACGACCTGAAGAAGCACGTATCTGAGAAGACGCGTGCGCTCATCATAAACAGCCCAAACAACCCCACTGGAGCGGTTCTCACCAAGAAGGACGTGGAGGAAATCGCTGACTTCGCGGTGGAGCACGACCTTATCATCTTCAGCGACGAGGTTTACGAGCACTTCGTTTATGATGGTGTCAAAAACTACAGCATAGCGGCTCTCGACGGCATGTTCGAGAGAACAATAACGATAAACGGCTTCTCCAAGACCTTTGCCATGACAGGCTGGCGTCTCGGCTTCGTGGCCGCACCGGAGTGGATAATTGAAAAGATGACCCGCTTCCAGATGTACAACGCCACCTGCCCAGTGACCTTCGCCCAGTACGCCGCTGCAAAGGCTTTGAGAGACGAGAGGAGTTGGAAAGCCGTTGAGGAGATGAAAAAGGAGTACGAGAGGAGAAGAAACCTCGTCTGGAAGCGTCTCAACGAGATGGGCCTGCCGACAGTCAAACCGAAAGGAGCATTCTACATATTCCCGCGCATAATGGACACTGGACTCACGAGCAGGGAGTTCAGCGAGATGATGCTCCTCGAGGCCAAAGTCGCCATTGTTCCTGGAAGTGCCTTTGGAGAGGCTGGCGAGGGCTACATAAGGATAAGCTACGCGACTGCATACGAACAGCTTGAGGAAGCTATGGATAGGATGGAGAAGGTTTTGAGGGAGAAGAAGCTCGTTTAGAGCTTTCTTAACTCTATCTTTACTTCCTTTTCTGGCTTGAAGTCTATAACTGCATAGTAACCCCTGAAGAGTGGTCCAGGGTTCACGATGGGGGTTTCTCCAATCCTGTCTATCCCCCTGCCCTCGTGGATGTGGCCGCAGACCACAAGTGGGGGTTGCTTCTCTTTGATGAATTCACGGAGGGCTCTGCTGCCTACGTGAAGACCAGAATGAACTCTGTCCACAATGGTATTGTAAGGGGGCGCGTGAGAAAGGACTACGTCTCCATCGTGGTAGTTTTGCTCGAGAATTCCTCTAATCTCTTCCTCGCTAAGCTCCCAGACAGTGTTAAATGGCGTTATGTTCGAGCCGCCTATTCCAACAATACCAATCTCATCAAGTTCGACCCGCTTATTGTGAGCGGAGATTCCGAGTTCCTCCAGAAGCTCTGGAACATCCCTTCCATCGCAGTTGCCGTGGACGGCTATTATCGGTTTTCCAAGGTTCATGAGGGGTTCAAGTACCTTCTCAGCAGTCTCAGCGCCAGTGAAGTGTGTGAGGTCCCCAGCTATGAGAAGAGCATCGAAGTCCTCATTTTGCAGCGTTTCAGCGAGTTTTTTTGACATCTTACTGTTTCCATGTATGTCCGTTACAGCGAGAAGCCTCATGAGATCACCCTCATTTATGTGTATGTATCCATCTGCTCCGCGAGCTTCATAAGTCGTTCAATTCTCTTCTCGGTTGGAGGATGGGTCGATACCAGCTTGGCTAGACTTCCTCTGAATGGGTTCACAATAAAGATCGGCGCCGTTGCAAGGTTTCCCCCCTTCATGGGCCTGAAGGAGACAGCTTTATCTATTTTAAGCAGTGCACTCGCAAGTGCCAGGGGTTTGCCGCTTATCCTGGCGGCGCTCTCATCAGCCAAGTACTCCCTTGATCTGGCCAGACCAAGCCAAAGGATTCCAGCGGCGAATGGTGCCAAGAGCCCTAAGAGCAGACCGTTCTGAGAGTCTTCCACTTTTCCATCGGAGAAAAACCTTGGAATGCCCCCAATCAAATAAGCAACTCCCAGTATTGAACCTGCTATCACAGAGGCCACCGTCTGCACGAGAGTATCACGGTGTTTAATGTGGGCAACTTCGTGGGCCATGACACCCTCTATCTCCTCTGGGTCAAGTATCCTTAAAAGCCCATAAGTCAGTACGATAATGCTGTGTTTGGAACTCCTACCCGTAGAAAATGCGTTGGGTGTCCCTACAGGTGAGAGTGCCAGTTTAGGTGTCGGAATCCCAGCTTTGGCCGAGAGTCTGCTCAGCATCTCATAGAGCCTTGGGTAATCTTCGCTAGTAACGACTCTGACCCGATACCACTTCAGTACGATTCTATCGCTGTACCAGTATACCACAAAGTTCAGAAGAATGGAGAAAATCAGTGCAACAATGAGACCAATCCACTCACCCAGAAGATAACCCAATGCCACCAAGAGAACGGTAACGAGACCCATAACTATTAGGACCCCAAACCACATAAGGGCCTCCATACTTAATCATCCCCCAGCATCAGGTACTGAACCACCTTGTCGTATTCCTCACTCCAGTCCACGATTCCAACACGTTTCTTCGTTCCGCTTTTGAGAAGTGTTAGGATCTCCTCTACTACCTCTTCGGGGGATTTACCTGTTGTATCCACCTCAAGAACCCTTTCGTTCTCTTCGAGGGCCTCCACAAGGATTACATCAACCAGCTCAGCCTCGACATTCTCGGCCAGCTTCTTTTTGGAGTACCCTCGAGCTTTGAGCCTTTCGGCGATGAGTCTGGGATGGGCCCTCAGGATGATGACAACGTCTGCGGGCACAAAATGGCTGAGATGGCCATCCAAAACAACGTTTCTACCCGAGAACTCCTCGCGCACAACCCGAGCAAGCTCATCAACGTCTATCTCAATCTCGTCACTAACCCTCTCACCTATCCCTCTCGAGAGGGCCAGCTCCTTCACGCTCACGTATTCGTAACCCAGCCTCTCGCTCAGGAGCTTTGAGACCGTAGTTTTACCTGCACCGGGAGTGCCACTTACTGAGATTATCATCGATTTACCCCCGAGAACTTATCGTAGCTTCTGACCCGGAGTTTATATGCTTGTTCCTCGTTAATCGTCGAAGTTTAGTATGGCATTCAGCGAAAACCTTTTAAGGTCTGAGGGTGCTATAGACTTTAGGTGGGTCAGAATGGAAAGGCTCAAATTACTCCAGAAGAAGTTGCATGTTGTGAAGAAGCAGAAGGAGCTCCTCATGCTTGAGGAGGCCAAGCTTATTAGACTTGCGCGCCAGAAGAAGGCCGCCGCAAAGCAGCTTACCAAGGTCAAAAAGGAAAAAGCCATTCTCATGGCCGAGGAGGCCAGACTCGTTAGGGTTCTCAAGCAGAATGGATACCCAGTTCTCTGACAATTCCTTCACTTTAAAAACTTTTGAAGAAAAGAGAGGGTGAGCTCAGAAGACGTTAAGCTTGTCCTCGAGGATCATCTTCTGTATCTTGGTTATGTCATCAAGCCAGGCATTAGCTATCTCGTAGGCCGGCTTCTGGATGGTATCAATGGAGTACCCCTTCTTTGGTATGACCTGAACGCTGGCGACAAGCGGCTGGTCGATGGGCTTGCCTATCTGGCTGAGTATCCTGACGTAGACCTCTTCAACTCCCTCGACCTGCTCGGCAATGTCGTTAGCGATGAGCATTGAGAGGAGGTTGTATATCTTTCCGACGTGGCTGACAGGGTTCTTTCCAGCGGCAGCCTCCATGCTCATGTGTCTGTTCGGAGTGATGAGACCGTTTACGCGGTTGCCCCTTCCAACGCTTCCGTCGTCACCGGCCTCGGCTGAGGTTCCGGTGACGGTGATGTAGTAGATCCCCTTCTCCGGGTCGTCAGCGGTGTTGACGTAGATGTTGACCTTCCTCTCAGTGTGGGCCTCAGCAACGTCCTTGGCGGCTTCATAGATTGCCTCCTTGACGGCAAAGTAGTCGTCCAGATTCTGGACTTCGCTGTCGACTATGGCAGCGGCGATGGTGATGTCTATCTCGTCGCCCTTCCTGAGGCCCATAACCTTGATGTCCTCGCCGACGGCCGGCCACTCCTTCTTAAACTCCTCGCTGTTGAGAAGCTTCTCAGTCTCAAGGACTATCCTCTCGGTCTCGCTGAGCGGGGCGTAGCCAACACCAAAGGAGGTGTCATTGGCGAGCGGAATCGGGTTCTCTTTGGCCTTGTTGAAGACTCCAACGAGGTCAACGCTTCCCTGGCCTATGCGGGAGTCAATGATGACGTGGTGGTCGAGATCAAGGTGCCTGACGGCATTCTTCAGGTACTCCCTGGCAGCCTTTATTGCGACCTCGTGAACGGGGAACATCTCCCTATCAACTATCTCGACAGCCCTACCGGAGAGGAGAATGTAAATTGGCTTGATGACCTCACCGCCACCGAAGCGCGGGTAGGCCTTACCGCCGACGACCTCGACCTGGTCGGTGTTGTGGTGGAGGATGATGCCATAGCGCTTTATGTACTCCCTGCTCAGGGCTCTGCTGACGGCCTCGGCTATGCCATCGGCTATGCTATCCGGGTGGCCTATACCCTTTCTCTCGACAAGCTCGACCTTCTGCATCTCAACCGGTGTTCTAACGAGCTCCTCAACAACTATGTTCCTAACATTCTCAGGCATAAGCGTCACCTCGAATCTTGTCGTCTTGGGCGGGTCTGTTCACCAGCTTATATAATTTTCGGCATGAATTAGGTAGACTAATATTCCTATCAGTCATAAAATCCGAAACCCTTAAAATTTTCTCGAAAATTCTCCACAACGGGAGCATCCGACACGCCCGGTGGCCCGACCGTGGGAGCGCCCCGACGGGGTGCCGTGAGCACGAGGGACGATGCCGGGCGGACAGGGCTTGGCCTCCGGACCGCCGGAGATTGCCGCGGGGCACTCCATGAGGGCGGGGGATCAGCCAAGCCCACATTTTTAAGGTCTTTCTCGAACTCTCCTCGGTGAGATTATGGGACTGAAGGAGATTATTGACAGGATTAGAGAAGTTCTTGACGAGAAGGACTCGCTTCGGGAGAATGCCCTAAGGATAACAAGAGAAATCGTCCGCTTGAGCGGAGACACAATAAAAGCCCTTCACAGGGGAGATGCTAAGACTGCTGAGGAAAAGCTTAACATGGCGCGCGAAAAGGTTAATTATCTGAGGGAGAAGCTGAAAGACCATCCCGACCTATATTTTACGGGCTATGTTCAGAGCGCCCATCAGGAGTTCGTGGAGGCAACTCTGTTCTACAGCTACATAACCGGAAAAGACTTTCCCTCTCCGGAGGAGCTTGCCGTACCTCACGCTGATTACGCGCTTGGCATAGGCGACTTCATAGGCGAGTTGAGGAGACACTTTCTGCTTCTGCTCCTCGACGGAAATATTGAAGATGCCGAGAAAGTTTATCGCTTCATGGAAGAAACTTACGAAGAGCTCATGACGCTCGAGTATCCAAAAGGCCTGGTGAACGTGAGGCAGAAGCAGGATCAGGCGCGACATATACTCGAAAGAACCCTCGAGGACCTGACGAGGGCGAAGCTCAACAGGAACCTTGAGGAGAAGCTCGGAAAGGTGTTAAATGATTAACGAATTACATAATTAGGTGATTCGGTAATTATGGAATTGGGAAAAAAGCTCAAAAAAAATTGAAGAAACCCAGCGAAAGCTTGCCCTGAGAGTGGTGGAGAGCCCGCTCGAGATCGAAAAAGTGCAAACTGTCGCGGCTGTGGACGTTTCATACAGAGAAAACACAGCCAGAGCTGCCTTTCTCCTCTGCTCCTTCCCAGACTGCGAGGTTCTAAAGACAAAGGTCGTGGAAACTGAGGTAAGCTTTCCCTACGTACCCACCTTCTTTTTCCTGCGGGAGACGAGGCCAATTCTGCTGGTTCTCCGTGGTGAGGATTTTGACCTCCTTCTTATTGATGGTCACGGAAAGGCCCATCCACGGGGCTACGGACTGGCTTCCCACGTCGGCTTGCTCATCGGAAGACCAACCATAGGAGTTGCCAAGAAGTTCCTCCGCGGTGCTCCTGAGAGGTCCTTCGTGAGGGTGGGAAAAGCTTATGTAAGCGTCGGATATTTAATCGATTTAGACTCTGCGGCCAGAATAGTTGAGACCCTGCTGGAGCGAGACTATCCAAAACCACTGAGGCTCGCAGACAGACTGTCAAAGAGGGGAAGCTTATGAAGAGGCTCAAACTGCTCATCCTGCTAGCAAAGAAAGGAGCGATAGGAGAAAAGGTCAAAATAACTCTAAGAGAGCTTGCAAACGAGCTTGGTGTATCACCCCAGTCGGTTCTAAGATTGCTCGATGAAATGGAGGAGGAAGGACTCATATCGAAAGACGTTAAGGGAAGAAAGACATACGTGGAAATAAGCCAGGGGGGATTAGCTTTCCTTGAGAATCTTTGCGACGCCATCTCAGAGGTTCTCTACAACGGGATAATTATCGGAGAGGTCATATCGGGAATCGGTGAGGGAGCCTATTACGTCAGACAGTACTCCCACCTGATAAGGGAGTACCTCGGCTTTGACCCTTACCCTGGAACGCTGAACGTCAGGGTCCTGTTCCCGAGAACTGTCTTTGATGCACTCTGCGGGGTTAGACCGGTCGTGCTTCCGGGCTTCGCTAAAGATGGGAGGACTTTTGGCGATGTCAAGGCATATCGCGTCAGAATCGGCGACGTGGAGGGTGCCATAGTGATACCCTCGAGAACTGTTCATCCACCGAGAATAGCCGAGATAATCGCCCCGGTATGCCTCAGGGAGGAGCTCAGCCTTGAAGATGGCTCTAGAATAACCATAAGGGTTGTGAAATGATGAAGGACTGGAAGTCGATCCTGACATGGTCTGGTTTAGGCTCGTTCATCGGATTTGCCATGGCTGTCGCCCTATACTCCCCAACGGGAAGCGAGAATTTCATCTACCTTATCTATGCCGGCATGCTCCTGGGGGCTTTCCTTGGCTTCAGGCACCCTTTGGAAACAAGGGCCGCAGCGTATTCCTTCCCGCTCGGCTTTCTTGTTACCTCCATGCTCGCAGGGCTGTGGATGGTCAGGGATGTAAAGCCAGATGAGGTTTACATATTTCTTGCCGCGGTGATGGTAACACTCGTTCTGATTGAATCTAGAAACTTTCTCGACATGTTCCTCGTTCCTCTGACCTACTTCGGCGGCTTCGCCGTTGCAATGCTGGTATTTAAGGGCTATCAGCCTCTACAGCGCACGGAGGGAGCCGTTACAAGCCTTTTCGTGGTGGGCGTCATGGGAGCAATTTTAGCTTTCTTCGCCGTCTTCGCTAGATGGACCTTCACGAAGGCCAAAAACATCCCGAGGAGGTAACGTTTAAATACGTTCACCGATAACCTACCCTGGTGGTTAAAATGGTGATGCGTCTCTCGAGACTTTACGGAAAGCAGATCTACAACACCAAAGGCTATTACGTCGGCTACGTTGACGAGATACTCATAGATATAGACAGGGGACGCGGAAAGGTTCTCGCGCTTGGACTGCCGGGAGAAAAGGTCGGTGTTCCCTACGACAGAGTCACTGCAATAGGCGACATAATACTTGTAAAGGCAAAAGAAGAGTGATGCTAAGCCTCTTTAACTTTTAGCGCCTCTAGGAACTTTTCTGTTATTGCCTCTTCCGCCAGCCTCAGGAGGGAGCTCTTGTCCTTGGCTAGCTTGAAGATTCCTAGCGGAATTCTGGCACCGCCGGACTGAGCATGACCGCCACCGCTTCCTATGTCTCCGAAGGCCTCCCTGAGGACCGCACCTATGTTCACCCTAACGTCGCGCGTTCTGGCTGAAATCTCTATCCTGTCGTCAACGATGCCGAAGACGAGGACCGTGGTTATTCCCTCGAGCCTCAGGAGGAAGTCCGCCGATTCCGCTATGGCGTCGCGGTTGGTGATGAATCCGACGTTCGAAATGACCACGTTCTTGTAGATGCGCCTGTTCATTATGGCCTTAGCGAGTATCTCGGCTGTCTCTGTGCTTATATCTGGGTGCTCTATCTTATCGAGGAGTTCATAGTCCACCTTTCCAGCCAAGAACTCGATGGCCTTCAAATCGACGTGGCTGAGCTTCGAGAACTTCTTGGTGTCGATGTAAATGCCATAGAAGAGTGCAGTCCCAAGGACAGGGTTGACCGAAATGTTGAGCATTCTAAGGTACTCCGCGAGTATAGCGGAGGACGAATGGACCTCTGGCCTTATGTCGAGGAACGCATCCTCCGGAAGAAGCTCCTTGAGGTGCTGGAGTATCTGGTGGTGGTCAATGAGAATCTTTATTTTTTCGTAGTCGCCTTGGTCGAGTATCGTCAGGTTTCCGTTGGGCTGGCAGTCAATGAGGGCTATGAAGGGATAGCGCTTCAGCTCGTAGGAGCCGCGGGATATCTTTCTCAGATCTATCCCGAGGAGGTTGACGAAAGCCCTGTTTTCATGGTGAGTTATCTCGCCACCATAGACTATCTGGGTCTTGAATCCGAGGGTCTGGGCTATGACGCTCAAAGCGGTCGCGCTGGCTATGGCATCGGGATCAGGATTGTCGTGTATGACGATAAGGAGAGAGTCCCCCCTGCTCTTAAGTTCCTTGAGCTTCTTAACGAGTAAATTGGCGTTCTTCTTCTCTCCGAGCATCTCGACGGTTCTCACCATGGCATCCTTGAGGGCACTTCTCGGAGAGATAGCGTAGTCCACCTTGATCTCGGCCTCAAACTCTTCGTTTATCTGGGAGACAAGCTCTTCGAGGCTCACCTCATCGGGGAGAATGGTAATGATTGGAACTTCTTTGTTGTTGGTTCTGATAACATAGACGGTCTTCTTGATTGTATCCACGTTCATGGTTGTGATTATAACCATCTCGGCCTTCTCGATTCCCGCTTTAAGAAGCGTGGCCGTATATGAGAAATCTCCCTGAATCACCTGAAAACCGCTCTCTTCTAGGGCCTTAGCACGGAGTTCGTCCTTCTCAATGATTATGATTTCAAACTCTCCCTTGAGGGACTCGGCTATCGAGCGGCCGATTGCGCCACCTCCGAGTATCAGCACCCGCATATTTCTCACCTTTTTGCACAATAATGTTTAAATACAAGCGCCGATATACTAAGACGGTGAATTCCTTCGGGATTTCTTTGGTGGAAGGATATATATAGCTAATGGTGGTGAGTATGCAGCTGCCGAACAAGCAGCCCATCATGGAAAACATGGTAGTAACATCTGCGGGGGAGCTGGGGGACCTCATCAAGAAAGCCCTCTCAGAAGGCAACGGGGCGTTTCTTAAGATATTCGCCAAAGACGCGAGCGGAAAATACTACATGACGATTCTCTTCGACAGGTCAAAGATACTCGCCGCAGAGTGTCTGTTGATAGACAAGAAACAGAGCTTGATTGGAGAAGAGGCAATCAGCGTGTTGAAGTCATTCCTCGGTAAACCTATGGTCGTTGACGTTTATACTCTAGATGAGCTAGAAATCAAGCTGTCGATAGCTGATAACGTTGATGTGTACGCTCAAACTCCAAAAATCCCACTAAACGAGCTGTTCGGAAAGGTCAAAGAAGGTCCGCCAGGAAAGACAGAAGAGAAGAAAGAAACCGCAGCCATAGCCACCGCCGAGTCCGTACCAGCACCCAAACTGGCTCTCGCCGGGGGGGTGAAAGAGAAGCCTCCTGTGATCATAAAAGAGGAGACGAAGCCAGCCCCCGCCGGAAAGCCTGAGGTGATTATAAACTTTACCGGAGGAACCCTCCCCAAGAAGGCCTTCCAGATATATGCGGAAGATCTCTTAAAGGATGCCAAGAGGATAAAAGGTCTAAGGATCAGCAGGATAGAGTTTGACGCAAATGTTGGGGAGGGTGTCGTTTACCTCAATGTCCACATCTACGGCTCCTCCGCTGGGAGCGCTAGGGACATCGAGATAGCAGAGAAGAGGATGCTCCACGCGGTCAGCAAATACGCACCGGTTCTCCTCAGGGAGGCTGAAGTCAAGCCGATAATCAGGGACGTTAGCATAGTCATCGACGGTCAGGAGGTCAAACCGCAGGAGATCGTTGACAAAGACAAAAAGAAGACTGCCAACGTTACAAAGGACGGGAAGATCTCCCTGTCCGCCCTGGAGGACGTCTGGCCTTACTTCAGCGCATACGCCAGAACTGTCATAACCGAAATCGAGAGCGCCGGAATAAAGGTCACGAAGGCATACTTCGATGTCAAAGGAAGGAGAGAGTTCGAGATAAACCTCTCGATGGTTGCTGAGACGGGAACCTCAAAGGATGCAGTCGAGAGAATAGTGAATGACGTTCTCACGAGGCACGCTAGGGAGCTGAGCAGGAGCATAAACCACTATATCACCGTCCACAACATCGACGTGGAGATTATCGCCCCAGCGATCACACCCAAGGCGGCCACTGGAGCTACCGCTGTCGCAACCTCGGGCAAGGCCGCAGAGGTACTCGCCAAGAAGAAGCTCCTCGAGAAGGAGGTTGAGCAGCTCCTCAAGCAGGCCGGAATAGATGAGCTTGCTGTACTCACTGAGGAGAAGAAGAAGGAAGCCGAGGAGACCATGCTTAAGGGCCGCATAGAGCCTGCCGTGGAGACCCTGAAAAGCAGAATACACACGGAGCTTAAGCTCGTTCCAAGGGTCACCTTCAAGTGGCTCAAGATGAACCACGAAGTCAAGGGCTCAACGGTCTATGTCGACATCGAGGCCAGCTTCCTGAGGGAGAACGTTGGAGGACTCTTTGGATCGTTCTCCGGCGTTTCAGACGAGAAGATACGCCAGGACATCGCGGAGACTGTAAACAGAATCATAAAAGAGGTCTCAAGGGAATACGGAATTGGAATGGCCCTCCGCAGGCTCAACGTTATCATCCGTTGATTTCTTTTTCTTTTCAGCACTCAAGATCGTCATCATCCTGACGTCAGTTCTGCCGAGGTCATCATCTGGACTACCAGAGTCGTATATCCTTATAACTCTTAGCAAGCCACCCACTTTTCGTCATCAATCGAAACGCCAAGTTTTTAAGCTGAAATATATTCGATGTACACATGAACACGCTGATCCTTGGAGTTCTAGCTGCCATTACCTCTGCATTCTCATGGGCGGCATCGACGATACTAATAAAGGTGGGTATGAGAAACAAAAGTCCCGTGGCGGTGAACATCTTCCGCCTCTATGCCGTTTCTATAATGTTCGCGGTTATCTTTCTCATCAACGGCACTTTTTCTCAAATAGCCGTGCTTCCGCCAGAGCTCCTTCTGGTGGCGTTCGTCTCGGCACAGTTTGGCTTTGTCGTAGGTGACTACTTCTACTTCAACGCCCTCAAGCTCATGGGTGTTTCAAGGACGGTGCCCATAACCTCAACCTATCCCCTTTGGACAATACTTTGGGCCTCCCTCTTCCTCGGAAGAAAGATAAGCCCACAGGTCATCGTCGGCGCCATACTCGTTGTTGTGGCCATAATCGTCGTCAGGAAGGCAGAGGAAGAGGAGCACATAAACCTCAGAGGATTTGTCTTCGCCCTTCTCGCACCCGTTTCATGGAGTTTCGCGATACTGACCATGGACTGGCTCACCCAGAGTATAGACGTTCTTTCTCTGGCAGGAATAAGGATGGTGTTCGCGGCAATAGGTATTTCCCTCTTCCTGCCGAGATATGGAAAAGAGCTCAGGGAAATAACCCAGAAAGAGGCCATTGTCCTTATAGGCGCCGCCATCAGCGGGCTCATGCTCGGGCAGTACTTCTTCGTCTATTCAGTCAACCTCGTGGGTTCTCAGATAGCGGCACCGGTATCCGCGATAAATCCAATAATAGCCTCTGCTATGGCAATTTTGCTCCTGAAGGAGCCTCCCAACAAGAAGATACTGGAGGGTCTCATTCTGGCTGTGCTTGGAGTCATACTTATATCCACTGCCTGAACCGCCAAGGTTTTAAGCCCTGAAGCATAGGGAATATCGCCGACAGCGAGGGTACAATTGTACCCTCGTGGGGCTCGGACGAACCCGCACCCCAGACGTATCGGGCTGGGTGATGGGGTTGTGCTCACGCCGAGCCCACAGGGCCGGGAGCATCCACCCGCGTGAGGGAATGAACGCGGGCCTCTGTGCCCGGCCCACAGCATTTCAACGCCTTTCTGAACCGTCAAACACACTTCTGGACAAAGCTTATAACCTCCCAGACTGGGATTAATAACTGGTGGTTATTTGTGGTGATAATACCCCGTCCCATCGATCCAAAGGAAATACGGCGAATTCGAAAGGAGCTAGGGATAACCCAGGAAGAACTCGCTGAAAAGGCTGGCGTGACTCAGGCCTATATTGCCAAGCTCGAGGCGGGAAAGGTCGATCCCAGACTGTCAACTTTCAATCGAATTCTTCAGGCCCTTCTTGAGTGTAAAAAGGCCCAGCTAAGGGCCAAAGACGTGATGTCTTCCCCAGTTATCTCCGTCAAGCCTTACGAGAGCGTTGAAAACGTTATCCGAATTATGAACGATCACAACATCTCGCAAATTCCGGTCATAGCTGGCAACAAGGTTGTTGGCTCTGTCACGGAGCGAACCCTTGTGAGGCAGAGCCTTGAGTATGAGGATATTTACGACAGAAAGGTCATGGAGGTCATGGAGGAGCCGTTTCCGATAGTGAACGAGGATGAAGATCTGGAGGTCGTAAAGTATCTCCTCGAGGAGCATCCGGCCGTCCTTGTTCAGGACAGAGAGGGTAGAATAAAAGGAATCATTACCAGAGTGGACATTTTCCGGATCGGCAAAGGGAGAGAGTAGTCCGTTTCACACTATTCTCTTTTAGAGGTGGGGAAAACATTTTATCATTAGGTGTCTAACTATGAGAGCTGCCGATTACTTAACGGGGGAATGGCCGTGAAAAGGGCGTTATTATTTATGATTCTGATTCTCATTGTGGTATTTTCTGAGCACGCCGGGGCAACAATGATAGCCGTTGACGTATCCCATAATGAGGGAACTGTTGCACTGGTAACCCCCATAATTGACCCTATGACAGGTAATGTTGTTGCAGAGGGAATTATCCCCACTCTGTCATGGTACGACTGGGCGTACTTTGGCTATGATTCAGAACTGGAGAAAGCAAACGTTAGACGGTTAGGTTACACTATAACCTATGAAGCCCTGAAAGACGTCGACATACTAATAATCGGCCAGCTCAGAGAAGAACTTTCCCCGGAAGAAATAGACGCAATAGTAAAGTGGTTCTCCGAGGGAGGGAAAGTCCTCTGGGTGGCCGGTGACTCAGACATCAAAGATGGGGCCTACATCCAAGACAACGTCAACAAACTCCTCTCAGCCATCCCGAACGTCAGACTCAGGATAGACTATGCAACCACTACCGACACGTTCAGCAACGCCGGGAAGAGCGTCTATGTGGCCGGCTACGTCAGAGTTGACCTTCGAACACCTGATGCATCAATACTCAATCAAGGTTATCAGTCGGAGGTCGGCAAGGTTCTCTTCCATGAGCCCGGTGTCATAGCATGGACAGACGAGAACGGCAAGTGGCACCGCCTTATGGCTGGAGAAATCCCGGAGGGAGTTTACAGGATCATCACAACGAGCGGCAACGGCATGATAGAGGACAACTACGCCCCCGAGCCAATGGCCTACAGAACCTGGGAGAAGGGGCTGTTCACACTCCTTGCGGTCGAGTTCGTGGAGCTTCCTAACGGCGCTGAAAGCCTGCTCATAGTCAGTGCCGAGAGCCCCTACGGAAGTCCTGTGCCAATATGGATAAACCGCTATGGTTCCTACCTCTTCGACGGTCAGCAATTCGTCACCAACCTGCTCCGTTGGGTGATCCTGCAGGCGTCAAAACTGACGCCAGCTGAAGAGGCAACAGCAGCCACAACGACCACGACCACTATTACTATCGACACGATCACGGAAAGCCCAAAGACGACAACCCCCAAGGTCACCCCGACGACGCACAACGCTACGCCGCTCACAACCACAACGGAAGACTCCAGGGGGATACCCCTATGGGGCCTTGGACTCGCGGGTATTTTGCTTCTTGGAGCAGTTATTCTGACGTTCCTCGTGATGAGAAAGCAGTGAGGGTTCCTTTTCTTTTTAGATCTTTCACAGATGGCCAAAATATCCAACAAACTTATATACCTCTAGCCCAACCACTAATGGACAAATAATCCAGGTGATGGCAATGAAAAAGACCGCCATCTCGCTCATGTTCCTAATGCTCGGGGCAGTCATAGCGGCCGGCTGTATAAGCTCAAACGGGTCAACCACCACTCCGACCGTGCCGAGTACCACCTCAAGCGAAACGTCAAGCCCGAGCCCTAGCCCAACGACCACTTCGGGCTCGAGCCCGAGTGAAACGACCACGACTGCAACAGAGAAGTCCTACTATCCAATTACTATAACTGACTTTGTAGACAGAGAAGTAACAATCGAGAATGAGCCAATGAAAGTCGTTACCCTCGCGCCCAGCATAACAGAAGACCTCTACTATCTCGGTCTCTTCGACAGGGTAGTCGGCGTTACAGACTACGATGACTTCCCGCCGGAGGTTGCGAACGTAACCAGGATCGGCGGCTACGGTCAGTACGCGAACCTCGAAATCATAGCTTCACTCAAGCCGGATCTCATCCTCGTAGACAGCTTCTCGATGCCAATCCTGAGCGACCTCGAAAAGATAGCCCCAGTTGTTGTCGTTGATCCCCACAGTCTGGATGACATACCGAAGGCTCTTGAACTCCTTGGGAAGGTATTTAATAAAGAAGATGTCGCCGCTTCCGCAATGGCAGAATTCCAGGCAGGGATAGACGCCATCAGCTCGGCGGTTAAGGATGAACCCAAGCTTAAGATCTTCTACGTTGTTTGGAACAACCCGCTTATGACTGCCGGCGGCGGCACTTTCATCAGCGACATCATGAACCTTGCAGGGGGAGAAAATATCTTCGCAGACGCTGAAGGCTGGCCGACCGTCAGCATCGAGCAGGTCATCGAGAGGGACCCTGACGTGATAATACTTACCCCCCACTGCGGCATGACTGTCCAAGATGTCTACAAGGGCGAGCTTGCCAACACGAAGGCAGCCAAGGAAGGAAAGGTCTTCGTGATCGAGAACGAGAACGACCTTATTCACCCGAGCCCAAGGGTTGTTAGGGGCCTGGAAACCCTCGCTAAGCTCCTTCACCCGAAAGCATTCGAGACGGCATACCCACTTACAGTTACGGACTTTGCCGGCAGGCAGGTTACTATCGAGAGCGAGCCGATGAGAATAGTCTCCCTTGCACCGAGCATTACAGAAAGCCTATTCTACATCGGAGCAGGTGATAAGGTGGTTGGAGTTACAGACTACGATGATTTCCCACCAGTCGTCAGGAACATCACAAGTGTAGGTGGCTATGGCCAGTACGCAAACCTTGAGATTATAGCATCCCTCAACCCAGACCTCATCCTCGTAGACAGCTTCTCGATGCCAATCCTGAGCGACCTCGAAAAGATAGCCCCCGTCGTCATAGTGGATCCAAAGAACATCAGCGACATCTACATAGAGATAGAGATGCTTGGAGAGATAACCAACCGTGAGGAAGGGGCGAGGGCGGTAGTTGCCGACATGAAGGCGAAGGTGAGCTATATCACCTCAATGGTCAACGGGCAGGAGAAACCTAAGGTGCTCTTCATAACCTGGTGGAACCCGCTCTATGTTCCGGGCAGTGGCACCTTCCAGGACGACCTCATAAAGCTCGCCGGTGGAGAGAACATCTTCTCTGACATGAGCGGTTGGGCCCAGGTCAGCCTTGAGCAGGTGCTCGAGAGAAACCCGGAGATAATAATTCTTTCAGCCCATGCAGGTATAACTGCCGAGGATCTGTGCAACACCGAGCTTGCCAACACTGACGCAGTGAAGAACGGTAGGGTCTACACAATCAGCGACGACAATCTCGTCTCAAGACCTGGTCCAAGAATAGTCTACGGCCTCGAGGAGATAGCCGAGTTCCTGCACCCGGAGCTCTTCAACTATCAGCCACAGCCACTCGTTTGCAATGCAGCCTCTTCAGCCTCCGGCTGATCTCCTTTTTATTTATTCTAGTAAAGGTTAAAAGTCCACCCACCCATTCCCCCCGGGTGGGAACATGGAGAGGAAAACGTTCTACAGGCTTCTGCTCGTCGTCGTTCTTATCCTTACGCTCATATACACATTGGGACTTATGGGAGTGGTTCCCTTCGAGGCGAGCTACTACATAACCCTATTTATGCTTATGTTGTTTATCTACCTCCGCCTTGATGCAAAGGCGAGGGGAGAGTGAGATGCCCTTCACTTGACGATCTAAGCGCGTTGAGAGGTCCTATTAATCCCCAACCTTAAAACTAGGAGAGAACATAACAATACCGTATTTTGCCCCAGAGGGGACGTCAAGCTTAGTAATTCCAAGAAGGACCCCGTTCTTGCTCGTGCTTGTGATTTCATGGGCAGTTCAGGATTAGAAACCTTTGTCAATAACTAAAACGGCATCATTGTTTGTGGGAACACGAAAGACCACAGTGACAAGGGAACTCAAAATTGAAAAATAGAGGTGAAGCAGATACCTCACTTGTTAAGCGGGTAGAGTGAATCGCGGTAGATGGCCGCGACGGTCTCCTTGGTAGCCTCAATCGGGGCAAGTGAAAGCAACAGGTCGAGGCTTGGGGTGGTCATGGCGAGTTCGGCGAGCTTATCAACGTCCTCCTCAGTGAAGCCAACGTCAATCAGCTTCTGAGTGATTCCGATGTTGAAGAGCCACTCCTCAACCTTCTTTGCGACGAGTTCAGCCTCTCCCGGGACTCCCTTAGCTTCTGGAACGAGTGGCCTGTAGACCTCGGCGAGTATCCTGGCGGTGGCCGGGTAGATGTGCTTGATAACTGCCGGCAGGAGCATGGCGAGGCCAAGTCCGTGTGGAAGGTCTGGCTTTACGGCGCTGAGCGGGTGCTCAAGAGCGTGGGTGAAGTGGAGCAGGCCATTGTCGAAGGATATACCCGCTATCGCGGAGGCGTAGAGCAGGTAGTACCTGGCCTGCAGGTTGTCCGGGTGAGCCAGGGCCTCTGGGAGGTAGTCGAATATCAGCCTGGCGGTCTCCTGGGCGAGAAGTATTGAGTAAGGGCTAGCAAACTTGGTGGTGGCGGCCTCTGTGATGTGGTTAAGGGCATCAATGGTTACGTAGCGAGTCTGGTCGGCCGGAAGCTTTGTCATAAGCGCCGGGTCGTCGATGGAGTAGAGTGGGTAGATACAGTCGTAGGCTATGGCCGGCTTGTACTCCTTCTCCGGAATCGAAGCCACTGCGAACCTGTCGACTTCAGTTCCAGTTCCGTGGGTCGTGTTCACGGCTATGATGGGCTTGGCCTTCGTTGGGGTGAACTTAAGCTCGTAAAGGTCCCTGGCAGTCTTGTCGGTGTACTCCAGCAGAATCGCAACGCTCTTGGCGCTGTCAATTGGACTTCCACCACCAATGCCAATAACAGCCTGGGCTCCAAACTCTTTACCGAGCTGGGTGGCCTCATCGATCATATCAACGGTTGGGTTTGGGCCGACCTTATCGTAGTGGACGTACTCAATACCGTACTCCTCAAGGGCGGGCTTGACAACGTCCCAGGCGCCACACTTCTTGTATGAACTCTTTCCAGTGACGAGAATGACCTTGGTTATGCCGCGGTTTTCCTTAAGATCCTTGGCTATGTCGTAGAACTTGTTAATGGCTCCAATACCGAAGTATGTCATGGATCTGCAGCGAAGTTCGAACACCTGATTTATGGGGATCTGGGACTCCCACAACATTGTACATCCCTCCAAATGTGTTCATTTGTAGCTATTTCGGGTAGAATAAAAACCTTTTTACAACAAGAAATGCATAACCAATAGTTTTTAACAAAATGTCTAATGAAATCCCAGTTTCTTTAACTAAAATGGTAAACAAAAGCATAAAAATATTACGGAAATTATAATACACAGATTTGTTTTCTTTTTTGAACAAACTAAAACACTTAAATTTAACACACAGAGGACTTTCAGGCCATACTTGTGAGTTCCGACAAAACGATGAAAAAGTCAAAACAGATGGGTAGTTAAAGCATCCTCCCAACACCTTCCATGTCTACGGCAGCTATCCTCTCGCGTGCTATCCTCTCGGCAGTCCTGCGTCTTATCCTGTCCTCGACCTCTTCGGGCTTTCCAAAGAATATTGCCTCTGCGGGACACATCTCGGCGCAGGCAGGTTCCATGCCAAGCCTTCTCCTGTCGGCACACATATCGCACTTCGTGACTGCCTTAGTCTTGACGTCAAAGCTCGGCACGCCAAATGGACAGACGGCAAGACACATGTAGCAGCCTATGCACTTGTCAGGGTTTATTATGATGGCTCCGTCGCTGTCGCGGTAAATTGCACCTGCAGGACAGACGTCCATACAGGGTGCCCTCTCGCAGTGGCGGCAGTTTATTGGAATCGGAAGTCCGGTGACAGTGTAGTAAATCCTTATGTTGGGCTTGCCACCGTGGAGGAAGTCACAGACTGCCTCACATGTCTCACAACCAATACAAAGGCTGTAATCAACGTGAAGGATTCTCCTCGTCATTCCCATCACCTCCCCATCAGCCACATGTGCATGGCCTCAGCAGCATACAGGCCATCCTTAACAGCCTTACCAACCTTTGACGGGCCTAAAACGACGTCTCCTGCGGCGAAAACACCTTCCCTGCTCGTCATGTGCCTTCTGTCAACCACAATCCTGCCCTTCTTATCGACGGCTATACCGATCTCTTCTGCGAAGGGTGGAGTGGGGCTCTGACCGACGGCGAAGATGACATAATCCACGTCTATCTGGAAGTTCGAACCTTCTACTGGAACAGGCCTCCTCCTGCCGCTCTCGTCGGGTTCACTGAGCTTGGTCTTCACCAGCTCCACAGCTCTGACCTTTCCGTTCTCACCTATTATCCTGACCGGCATCGTCCTCTCCAGCCACTTCACACCCCTCTGCTGGAGGAGGTTAATCTCGTAGGCCCCCGCAGGAGCCTCCCTTATCGTCCTGCGGTAACTGAGGTACACCTTATCCGCTCCGAGGAGAACGCTCTCCAATGCAGCATCGACGGCTGTGTGGCCAGCACCAACGACCAGCACTTTCTTGCCCTCCACTGGTGTGACCTTGCCCCAATCCATGTGGCCGAGCTTGGCGCTCTTTATTCTAAAGAGATACTCAAGGGCCGGGAAGACACCCTCAAGCTCCGCTCCCTCAATGTTTGGAATCCAGCACTTCCACGTTCCTGTTGCTATTAGTACCGCATCGTACTTCTCCACGAGTTCCTTGAAGTCTACCCTGTTCTCAACGAATTCGTCTCCTGATTCTCCTTCCAGATTCCCGAAGTACACTTTGGTTCTGGTGAAGAACTTGACATTGTAGACCCGTTCTAATTCTTCATAGCCTTCTCTAACGCGGTATATTGGAATCCTGAACTCTGGTATGCCAAATAGCATTAATCCTCCAGGCTCCGGCAACTTGTCGTAAACATGAACCTCATGACCCTGACAGACAAGGTAGCCAGTTGCCGCCAAACCTGCCGGTCCGGCTCCGATAACGGCTATCTTCTTCCCAGTTGGTTCTGGTCTTTCCCTACACAGGAACGCAAACCTCATCCCGCTCATACTCATCACCCCAGGTAAGCCTCATATTTGTTGGCAACGCCAAACAGCCTTTTCCTCTTGCAGTCATCACAGAGAAAGGCAATCTCAGGGTTTTCACCCAGCTCAATCAGCTTTTTTGCGAGATATTCGGCTTCTTCCTTCACGACGTTGAGCCTTTTCCCGCAGATGGCACAGTAGGCAAACTCAAAGACCAGCTTCCCTTTGTCTGGCTTCCCTTCCAGCGCCCCCGTTGGGCAGGCTTCGTTGCACTCAAAGGAGCATTCTTCGCATTTCTTCGGGTCGAAGACTATCCTCCTCACACTATCTTCAAAAACTGAAATGGCCGAGTAGGGGCAGGCCTTTGCACAGACCCCGCACCCCACACAGAGCTCCACCTTCAGCACCGTCATCACCCGAAGTAGGCGAGCGTTTCGACCGCCTTCCTCTGGGCTTCGACGATGCGCTCGGCCTTGCGCCTCCTCTTCTCTTCCATCAGCTCGTTGAGGTCAGCGTAGATTATCGCATCGGTGGGACAGACCGCAGCGCAGAGCGGATCTCTGCCCTCCTTCCTTCTTTCGGCACATAGGTCACACTTCACAGCCAGCTCCTTTATCGGGTCAACTATCGGAATCGCGTAGGGGCAGACGGCCGAACACATGTAGCAGCCGATACACTTGGACTCGTCTATCACAACTGCGCCATCTTCGTCGCGATAGATGGCCTTCGTCGGGCAGACTTCGATACACGGAGCCTTCTCACAGTGGCGGCAGTTAAGGGGAACCGCTATGTCCCTGAACTCGTAGACCGTGATGAATGAAATTCCGTGCTCCTTCTCACAGGCCACCTCGCAGGCGCGGCAGGCAATGCAGCGCCCGAGGTTTATGAACAGCTTTTTCTCCATCTTCAGCACCCCCCAATCTTCTCCACCCTACAGGCGGCCACCTTCAGCTCGGGAATCTTTGCTTCTGGATCGAGGACATCGTTCGTGAGTATATTGGCCCCCCAGTGCCACGGAACTGCGATCACCCCTTCCGAGACATCTTCAGTAACGACCGCCCTGCAGGTGTAGCTTCCACGTCTCGTAACTATCCTTATCATTTCACCATCCTGTATACCCAGCTTCTTTGCATCTTCCGGACTTATCTGGGCGTACGGGCTGGACCAGCGCTTCTTCAAGCTTTCACTCCTGTTACTCATCGTGAGTGTGTGGTACTGGCCGACGATGCGGAATGTCGTCAGTATGAATGGGTACTCCTCATCGGGCTCTTCTGCAGGTGGCTTGAACTCTACGGGGATTATGTTGGCCTTTCCGTCGGGGGTGGCGAAGCGCTCGACATGCAGCCTCGGCGTTCCAGAATGATCCTCGCTCGGGCACGGCCACTGCACACCCATAACCTCTCGCTTGAGCCTATCGGGGGTTATCCCACGGTACTGCGGAGCAACGAGGGTTATCTCCCTCGTAATATCTTCAACGTCTGAGTAGTCGAACTTTGGCAGGCCGAGAGCCTTTCCAAGCATCGTCAGTATCTCCCAGTCCGGTTTGGCTTCTCCTGGCGGCTCAATCGCCTTGAAGTTCCACTGGACGCGCCTCTCGCTCGCGGTGAATGATCCTTCCTTCTCGGCGTATGCGGCTGCTGGGAGCACGTAGTGAGCCAGCTCGGCCGTTTCGGTGAGGAATATATCCTGAACAACGAGAAGTTCGAGGTTCTTGAGAGCCTCGATAACGTGCTTCGTGTTCGGATCGCTCATGACCGGATTCTCGCCCATTATGTAGAGTGCCTTCAACTCGCCTTTAGCAGCCGCATCAATCATCTCTGGAATAGTAAGGCCCGGCTTCGAGGGCAGATCTTCAACGCCCCAAATTTCCGCCACGTGCTTCCTCTTCTCGTCGTCAGTTACCTTCTGATAGCCTGGAAAGACGTTTGGCAAGGCTGCCATGTCACATGCTCCCTGAACATTGTTCTGACCGCGCATCGGGAAGAGACCTGTTCCTTCTCTTCCGACGTAGCCACAGATCAGAGCCAGATCAGCGAGGGCCTTAACGTTGGCCGCCCCAGTGACGTGCTGCGTCAGTCCCATTGCCCACATCACGATGCCCCGTCCGGCAGTAGCAAAGGTTATAGCGGCTTCTCTGATGAGCTTGGCGGGAACACCGGTTATTTCCTCGGCGTATTCTGGCGTGTACTTCTGGACAGCTGCTATGAGCTTCTCAAAGCCCTTCGTCCGGTTCATGATGAACTCCCTGTCATAGAGCCTTTCTTCAATGATGACGTGCATCATGGCGTTGGCTAGGACTATGTCCGTTCCAGGCTTAAGCTGGAGGTGCATATCGGCGAACCAGACAGTCCTCGTCTTCCTCGGATCTACGACGATTATCTTGGCCCCGTTGTCCCTCGCGCGGAGGATGTAGCGCATGAGAACCGGGTGGGTTTCTGACGGGTTGTATCCCCATATCAGGAGTACCTTAGCCTTGGGTATGTCCGTGTAGGAGCCGCTCTGAGCGGCAGCGCCAACCGTCTGAGCAAGACCGACGACCGTTGAGGCGTGACAGAGCCTCGCGCAGTGGTCGACGTTGTTGGTGCCCAGAAGGCGGGCTATTTTCTGCAGGAGGTAGTTCTCCTCGTTGGAACAACGGGCACTTGAGAAGAAGCCTAACGTATCCGGCCCGTACTTCTCGCGTATCTCCAGAAGCTTTTCAGCAATCTCCTTTATCGCCTGTTCCCAGCTTATCTCGACGAAGCCGTTTTCAGTTCTCTTGAGCGGCTTTTTCAGCCTATCTTTGTGTCTGAGGAAGTCAACGGCGGCGACACCCTTTGGACAGAGCTTTCCTTCATTAACACCACCGGGATACGGCTCTATTCCTATGGGCTGCCCGTTAAGAGTCTTTATGTAAAACCTGCACCCCATCCCACAGTATGGGCACAGGCCAATCTTAAACTCCTCCATCCGCACCACCGCCCCATCTTCATTTTGAACCTTCACAGCGCTCTCCTTACTAAATACGTCATCACAACTCCATAGACACTTATGATGAGTGGCACAAGCCATGTGGCAATGTTTCCGAGACCGCTGAGGGCGTAGGCTATTCCCGCTGGGATAAGCACTATGATAAAGACGAAGAGTGCCAGCACCTCGACAAAGTCAATCAGCTCTTTAATGGCATTTCTACCGTCAGCGAGGTACCAGTGGTAGAAGCCCACAAAGAGGAAGCCCCCGATGGCATTTCCTATCGTGACTGGGATTATGTTGTGGAAGAACTGGACCCAGCTTATCGCACCGTCCGAGGCAAATATGCTGGCGCTTATGGCCCACATGTTGGCTATGCTGTGCTCAAAACCTATGGCAACGAAGGCGAAGATCGGGAACCAGGTTACGATTACCTTCCCGGCAGTGTCTTTGGCGCGAATGTAGAGCCATATCGCCACGTTCACAAGCCAGTTACAGCCTATTCCCAGCCAGAGGGCCTTCCATGGGGTGAGCGCCACCTTGTAGTTGCCGACGCCTATCAGAACGTCCTTGAACAAACCACCTGCCATGAGCCCCGTTCCGTAAACTGCCAAGAATGCCAAGAAGACCGAGCCTATGAAATTGCCGGTGTAGCTGCCGATCCAGTTGTAGAGCACATCCTTAACGCTCGCCCTGCCCGTCATTTTCGAAAGTGTTACTATATGGGCGTTGCCTGTCCAGAGGTCCGCACCGCCAAGAAGGACGGCTATGAGACCGACTGGGAAAACTGCACCCAGAAGCAGTTTGAAGAGAGATAGGTTTGGGAAAGTGCCCAGCTCTGGATGGAAGCTTGCACTAGCGACTATGGCAAAAATGAATCCAAAGGCTATGTATGCACCAGCCATGAAACCCGCAAAGAGCAGCCTTGATGGAGTGGCCTTGGTCTTAACGCAGCCAACGTTTGAACACACATCCACGGCCTCATGAACATCATACAGCACGAGTGAATTATTCTGTGCCATACCCACCACCCTACATTAAATGTTCTAAGATGTTCATTCAGGTGTTAAATGAATTTGCTTAAAAACGTTTTTTTAACGGCCTTTTCCAAACTAAAGGTTCAACACTGCTTCATTAGTTGATTAGGAACTTTATACGACTATAGTGGCTTGGAATGGGTTATAATGGTTTATATTGTTCTCGGAACCGCTAAAAGGGACATCATTACGTCTAACATTTTTGTTATCTCTAAAATTCTAACTAAACAAAAGAGTTTTAACCTTTGGTTTACAATTTCCGGGTTTAAAAACGCTTTTTTATCTATCTACCAAGCCGAGACTGAGGGAACAAACATGAGCACGCGTAAGTTTATGTCCATTGGGGGGGTGGTAATATGAGATACGTCAAGCTTCCAAAAGAAAATACATATGAATTTTTAGAAAGACTAAAAAACCTCGGAAAGCTGTACGCCCCAGTGAAAATTTCCGATCAGTTCTATGATTTTAGAGAAATTGACGACGTCAGAAAGATTGAATTCAACTACACGAGAACCCTGATGCCGCCGAAGAAGTTCTTCTTCGCACCAAGGGAGAAGATGTTCGAGTTCAGCATCTCAAAAGCAGAGTATAGGGAAGTAATCCCCGAAGTCGAGCCCTTCGTCCTCTTCGGTCTCCACGCCTGCGACATCTACGGTCTGAAGATACTCGACAGCGTATATCTGGATGAGTACCCAGACAAGTACTACAAAGTCAGGCGTGAAAAAGGCATAATCATCGGTATAAGCTGTATGCCCGACGAGTACTGCTTCTGCAACCTGCTCAGGACGGACTTCGAGCACGACGGCTTTGATCTGTTCTTCCACGAGCTCCCTGACGGCTGGCTGATAAGGATAGGAACCCCCACCGGTCATAGGATAGTCGACAAGAACATCAAGCTCTTCACTGAAGTCGCACAGGAGGACATCTGCAACTTCAGAGAGTTCGAGAGGAAGCGCGCCCAGGCTTTCAGGTATCATGAGGAGTGGGACAACATCCACTACCTCCTTGAGCTGGAGATGGAGCACCCCCTCTGGGAGAAAGAGGCCGAGAAGTGCTTCGCCTGCGGCAACTGCAGCACGGTGTGTCCGACCTGCCGCTGCTATGAGGTTCAGGACATCGTCAACCTCGACGGAGACACGGGATACAGGGAAAGGCGCTGGGACTCGTGTAAGTTCAGGAGCCACGGACTGGTCGCGGGCGGCCACAACTTCAGGCCGACGAAGAAGGACCGCTTCATAAACCGCTATCTCTGTAAGATGTCCTTCCACTGGACACTTGGAATTAACTTCTGTGTGGGCTGTGGAAGATGTACTGCCTTCTGTCCGGCGGGCATTGATTTCGTGAAGAACCTCAGAATTATAGCTGGATTGGAGGATGCATCCTGCCCGTCAAAGCTGAGCGAAGAAATTCCAAAGAAAGGTTTTGCATATGCCAACAACATTAGAGGTGAAGACATATGAACGAGGCTCACGTCTGCATGTGTCACGACAATCCCTACGCCCTTGACAGGGTCAAGGTTCTCAGAGTGTACCGTTTAACAGAAACAGAGAAGCTATTTCTGTTCAGGTTTGAAGATCAAGAGATAGCCGAAAACTGGACCTTTAAGCCAGGACAGTTCGTTCAGCTTACCATACCCGGTGTTGGCGAAGTCCCGATAAGCATCTGCTCGTCGCCCATGAAGAGAGGATTCTTTGAGCTCTGTATCAGAAAGGCGGGAAGAGTCACCACAGTTGTTCACAAGCTCAAGCCGGGCGACACTGTCCTTGTCCGCGGGCCGTACGGAAACGGCTTCCCTGTCGATGAGTGGGAAGGGATGGATCTACTCCTCATCGCCGCAGGATTAGGAACAGCCCCACTCAGGAGCGTCTTCCTCTACGCCATGGACAACCGCTGGAAGTACGGAAACATAACCTTCATCAACACCGCCCGTTACGGAAAGGACCTCCTCTTCTACAAGGAACTTGAAGCCATGAAGGATCTCGCAGAGGCCGAGAACGTCCAGATAATTCAGAGCGTAACCAGAGATCCTGACTGGCCCGGCAGACATGGAAGGCCTCAGAAGTTCATAGTCGAGGCCAATACCAACCCGAAGAACACCGCGATAGCTATCTGCGGTCCGCCGAGGATGTATAAGGCGGTCTTCGAGGCGCTCATCAATTACGGTTACCGCCCCGAGAACATCTATGTAACGCTGGAGAGGAAAATGAAGTGTGGAATAGGCAAGTGCGGCCACTGTAACGTCGGAACGAGTACTAGCTGGAAGTACGTCTGCAGAGATGGACCGGTTTTCACGTACTTCGACATAGTATCAACGCCGGGACTGCTGGACTGAGGTGGTGGAGATGGAGGGGAAGGTTCGTATAGGGTTTTACGCTCTCACCTCATGCTACGGCTGTCAGCTCCGGTTCGCCATGATGGACGAGATACTTCAGTTGCTCCCGAACACTGAAATCGTCTGCTGGTACATGCTTGACCGTGACAGCAGTGAGGACGAGCCCGTCGATATAGCCTTCATCGAAGGAAGCGTTTCAACAGAGGAAGAGGTTGAACTCGTCAAGAGGATACGCGAGAACGCCAAGATAGTCGTTGCAGTTGGGGCGTGTGCAACCCAGGGTGGGGTTCAGAGCTGGGAGAAGGATAAGAGCCTCGAAGAGCTCTGGAAGGCCGTTTACGGCGATGGGAAGGTTAAGTTCGAGCCGAAGATGGCCGAACCCCTCGAAAACTACATCAAAGTTGACTACCGCATCTACGGTTGCCCACCTGAGAAGAAGGACTTCATCTATGCCATAGGTACCTTCCTCGTTGGTTCTTGGCCAGAGGACATCGATTACCCGGTCTGTCTTGAGTGCAGACTGAAGGGTAACACATGCATTCTCATCGAGAAGGGCGAGCCGTGCCTTGGCCCGATAACGAGAGCGGGCTGTGACGCAAGATGCCCGAGCTACGGAATAGCATGCATAGGATGTAGAGGGGCGATAGGCTACGACGTTGCATGGTTCGACTCACTTGCCAGGACGTTCAAGGAAAAGGGCCTCACCAAGGAAGAAATCCTCGAAAGAATGAAGATTTTCAACGCACACAATCCAAAGCTGGAGGAGATGGTCGATAAGGTCTTTCAGGGGGTGAAAGAATGAAGAACCTCTACCTTCCAATCACCGTTGATCACATAGCGCGTGTAGAGGGCAAGGGCGGCGTTGAAATAGTCGTTGGTGATGACGGGGTCAAGGAGGTCAAGCTCAACATCATTGAGGGTCCGAGGTTCTTTGAGGCGATAACCATAGGCAAGAAGCTCGACGAGGCTTTGGCCGTTTATCCTAGGATATGCTCCTTCTGTTCAGCAGCCCACAAGCTCACTGCCGTCGAGGCGGCTGAAAAGGCAGTTGGCTTTGAGGTACGCGAGGAGATACAGGCCCTCAGGGAGGTTCTCTACATTGGAGACATGATAGAGAGCCACGCGCTCCACCTCTACCTCCTCGTCCTGCCAGATTACATGGGCTACTCCAACCCGCTCAAAATGCTTGACAAGTACAAGAAAGAGATCAACATTGCCCTTGACCTTAAGAACCTCGGAAGCTGGATGATGGACGAGCTTGGTGCAAGGGCCATCCACCAGGAAAACGTCGTCATGGGTGGTTTTGGCAAGCTCCCCGACAAGACTACGCTGGAGAAGATGAAGAAGAGGCTCCAGGAGGCCCTTCCACTTGCAGAATACACCTTCGAGCTGTTCTCCAAGCTTGAGCAGTACGAGGAAGTCGAGGGGCCGATAATCCATATGGCCGTCAGGCCGAGGGGAGACGTCTACGGCATATACGGCGACGCCATAAGCGTCAGCGACGGTTTCGAGTTCCCGAGCGAGGACTACAAGAAGCACATGGTTGAGCGCGTTGTGGAGCACAGCTTCGCCAAGCACAGCTTCTACAACGGGGAGAAGCCCTTCATGACGGGAGCCATATCGCGCGTTGTCAACCATGCTGATAAGCTCTACGGAAGGGCAAAGGAGCTCTACGAGAGCCACAAGGACTTACTCAGGCCAACCAACCCCTTCGCCAACAACCTCGCCCAGGCGCTTGAGTTAGTGTACTTCATGGAGAGGGGCATCGACCTTATCGACGAGGCCCTCGCTAAATGGCCGATAAGGCCGAGGGACGAGGTAGATGTAAAGGACGGCTTCGGTGTCAGCACCACCGAGGCACCGCGTGGAATCCTCGTCTACGCCCTAGAAGTCAAGGACGGAAGAGTAGCTTACGCGGATATCATAACGCCCACAGCCTTCAATCTCGCCATGATGGAGGTTCATGTACGCATGATGGCTGAGAAGCACTACAACGACGATCCTGAGAGGCTGAAGCTCCTTGCTGAGATGGTCGTCAGGGCCTACGACCCGTGCATCTCCTGTTCGGTGCACGTGGCGAGGCTTTAGCCATATCTTTTTATTTCCCTCTCAGATTCTTCTTTGGAGGCCGTATTCATGGAGACCCTAATCCTCGCCCTCGGCAACGAACTTATGAAGGATGATGGTGTCGGCCTGAAAGTCGGCAGGCTTTTGGCGGAAAAAGGTTACAACGTTCTAGAAGTTGGCACAGACATATTCATGCTCCAGAGCCATTACAGTGGAGAGGAAAGGCTCATAATCATCGACGCCATACTTAGCGAAAAGTTCAAGCCGGGAGAAATAATCCACGTGAGCGGCGGTGAAGTTTTCGAGAAGCTGAAGGCTGAAATCAGGAGTGCGCACTTCATGGGGGCAATAGACGGGCTCAAACTCCTCATGGCACTCGATGAAAGGCTTGCCAACGTTGAAATCCACTTCATTGGTATTGTTGCTAAGGAAATCAACCTGGGTATGGAACTGACCGAGGAAGTTAGGGAAGCCCTTCCGAAGGCTGTTGAGCTCGTTGAAGAATTAGTCAAAAAATAAGAGTTAAATGAACTCAGCCGAAGAGGAGCTCGAGCTCCTTCTTCATTATGCTTCTGTTCATCGCGAGATGGATTATAATCAGGAACATCATTATTATGCCGTACCTGGCTCTGAGCTTGAGAAAATCCAGCTGAGTCATTCCCAAGAAGCTTCCAGTTTTGCTGGCGATTATAGTTCCAATAGTGATGAATATCACCCCAAGGAACATCACGAACAAGAGCAGCGAAAATGCCGCCTTTATTTTGAGCCTCTTCCTCATTTTCGGGTTTTTCTTTGCCTCCTCAAAGGCCTTTGCCATCGGATCCATAGCATCACCCTTCAGAAAAAACGAGACTTTAGTTAAAAATACTTCGTTGAGGGTTTTCCAGGATAAAGAGATCAAAATTAGGAAAATTTGAAAACAAAAGGGAAAATTTTCAGTTACATCCCGCCACTGACGGCAAGTTCAATTATCTTCCGTATCTCCACGAGGAACTCCATTGGTATGTCCTTGAGCATCGGCTCGAGGAAGCCTTTGACTATGAGCTGAGTAGCCTTCTCCTCGCTCAAGCCACGGCTCATAAGGTAGAAGAGCTCCTCTTCACGGATTTTGCCTATAGCGGCTTCGTGGCTCAGCTCGGCGTCGTCAACCCTGCTGACCAGGCCCGGATATGTCTCCATCACAGCTTTGTCACTCATCAGCAAGGCGTCGCAGCTTATGTGCCCCTTGGTTCTTGGCGCTTCGGCCACTATCTTTCCTCTTGTTATGACAGTGCTCTCTTCCATTATGACTGCCTTGCTCGCATTTATTCCAGCGGCTTCCCTCCCCTGGAGGTACATCTCGCCGCCAAGATCAACATACCAGTCCTTTTGACCGAGAATGATCCCATTGAGCTCGACGTAACCGTTCTCCTCAACCCAGTACTTGGGGTTTGCTATATTGCTCCTGCCGGTGCCGAGGCCAACGGTTGTGTTGATGAAACGGGCGTTCTTGCCGATTCTGGCCCGTGTCATCGGCCTCGTGTGAACGTACTCAGGCCAGTTCTGGAGGACCGTGAGCTGTACCTTTGCCCCATCGTGTATGTAAGCCTCAGTCATGTCAAGGTGGAGAGAGTGCCTAACCAGAACCGGTGCAGTACAGCCCTCTATAAGATGGAACTCGGTGTTCCTCTCAGCGATGATTATGATGTGCGGCGCCTGAGCGAGGGCGCTCTCCTGGATGAGGAAAAACAGGTGAAGCGGGAATGGAACCTTCAGACCTTCCTTGACATATAGGAAAATGCCCCCGTTCCACACTGCCGTATGGTAAGCAGCCATCTTGCTCTCATTAACGCTAAACATCTGGAGGAAGTGCCTCTTTACAACGTCAGGGTACTTCTTCACGGCCTCCTCCATAGGAAGAACAATTAGGCCCTTTTTAGCCCACTCCTGGAGGAACTGGTTGTAGATTATGCCCGTGTCCGTCTGAACAGCCAGTCCAGCGATGTACTTCTGCTCGACCTCGCTTATGCCGAGCCTGTCTAGGAGTGCCTTCATTTCCGGTGGGAGGTCATCGAGGCTCTCTATGTGCTCTGGAAGGCCTTCTATCTCGGGCTTGGCTATGAACCTCAGCAGTTCGTCCTTGCTAATGACCGGATCATTGTGAGGAGCCTTCTCGAAGGCTTCTAAGCCTTTGTACCTTATGCGCGTCATCCATTCTGGCTCTTTGTTTCGCCTCGCGAGGTTCTCTATCTCCTGCGCTATGATCTCCTTGGCCTCCTGAATGGTTATCTCACTCATCGCAACCACACTCCTCGAAAATCTTCTGGAAGCCCTTCTCCTCGATCTCCTTCACGAACTCGCCTCCGCGCTCAAGGACGATTCTGCCGTCCTTCATCACATGAACCCTAAACTTGCTTGGGTCGAGGTGCTGGAGTATCCTGCCATAGTGAGTTATCAGGAGAATCGCCGTTCCCTTCTCGTGAAGCTCATCTATCTTCCTCGAGATGACACTGAGTGAATCGACATCGACACCGCTGTCAGGCTCATCGAGGATGAGGAGCTTCGGCTCAAGAAGAAGTGCCTGGAGAATCTCAAATCTCTTCCTCTCACCGCCGGAGAAGCCGACGTTAACGTACCTCATGAGATCCTCCTCTTTGAACCAGAGCCCCTTTGCGGTCTCAACAATCATGTCGTACGCCTCGGCGAGATCAATCCCCTTAACCTCCGCAAGAACCTGCTGGAGGAATTCCATTATCCTGACGCCTTCAACCTCCTCCGGATGCTGAAAGGCCAGCATTATCCCCCTCTTGGCCCTCTCGTCCGGGGGAAGATCAGTTATGTCCTCACCGTTGAAGAGTATTCTCCCGTTCCTGATTTCATACCTTGGATGACCCACAATGGTCAGCGCCAGCGTTGACTTTCCGGATCCGTTTGGCCCCATGATTACATGAAACTCCCCGTCACCCACAGAAATGTTCACACCTTTAAGAATCTCCTTGCCTCCAACTGCGACCTTGAGGTTCTCTACGTTGAGCAATCTCTCACCTCCACGGTAACCTAGACTCACCATCTTTTAAGCATTCTGGCCAAAGATGTGGAAGGCTATAAAAAGAGTGTTCCGTGTGAGAAAGATCGGAGAGAAAAAAGCGTCTCAAAGGGAAAGGGGCAGGGTCTCCCGGATCCTCCTGAGAAGCTCCCTCTTCTTCTCGCTCTCCTCGAGGGCTATCTCAAGGACTTCGTCGATGGTCTCGACCGGGAATATCTGGATCTTTTCGGCCTTGTCCTTGCTCAGGAAGACGTCCTTCTCGTTGCTCTTGGGGATTATGACCGTCTTTATGCCAGCCTCTATTGCGGCCTCTATCTTTGGTGTTGCACCGCCTATCGGCAACACCTCGCCACGGACACTGAGCGAACCTGTCATGGCCACGTCCTGCCTTATCGGAATCTCCTCAAGGGCTGAGATAACAGCGGTGGCAACGCTTATGCTGGCTGAATCGCCCTCAACGCCCTCGTAGGTCTGGAGGAACTGGACGTGAATATCGTAGCGGCTTATGTCCTCACCTTTGTACCTCTTGATTATCGCCGAGACGTTCTGAACGGCTTCCTTCGCTATCTCGCCGAGCTTTCCTGTAACTATAATCTTTCCTTCTTCTTTGCTCGCAGCTGGGGCGACAACTGCTTCAATCGGAAGGACTATACCGCTCTGCTCGCCTATGACGGCCAGACCATTGACGCGACCTATCTCGCTGCCCTCAGTCTTGATGACTTGGTACTCCTTCTTGCGCTCGATGTACCAGTCAGCAAGCTGCTTCTCGAGGGGTTTGGCCATTTTGACTGCCTCAATGACGTCTTCCCTTTCCACGTACTTCTTGCCCTTCTTGACAGCTATGTCACCAGCAGCTCTGACGATACCGCCAAGGTCTCTGAGGCGGAGCGTGAGGTGACCTTTCCTTCCGGCCCTCTTCTGGGCCTCCCTGACTATCTCCTCCACAGCCTCCTTCGTGAAGTGGGGTATTTTTCCGTCGCGCTTGACCTCTTGAGCCACGAACTGAACGAGCTTGCGCCTGTTCTCTATCGTGTCCGGCATGGTGGTGCGCATGTAGACCTCGTAACCGTAACCCCTGATCCTCGAGCGGAGTGCAGGGTGCATCTTGTCCACTGTATCGAGGTTTCCAGCCGCGACGAGGACAAAGTCACACGGAACAGGTTCAGTCCTTACCATCGCACCGCTCGACATCTCACTCTGGCCGGTTATCGGGAACTTCTTCTCCTGCATGGCGGTGAGGAGGCTCTGCTGCATCTTGAGGCTGAGCGTGGCAATCTCATCTATAAAGAGGACTCCCTTGTGAGCGCGGTGTATCATTCCTGGCTCAACGCGCTCGTGGGCAGGAGTGCCGAGCCCACCGCTCTGGAAGGGGTCGTGTCTGACATCACCAAGGAGCGCTCCCGCGTGGGCGCCAGTAGCGTCGATGAAGGGAGCTTTGGTTCTTCCGCAGTTGTCTACAAGAAGCTTGGGAACGAGGACAGTACTCTTAAGGCGCATATTGGAGAGGGCCATTATTGTAAGTATAACAACAAAGAGCCCCATCAGGAGTGTAGTTGCACTGAATTCAATGAAAAGTGCGAGCATAACGGTAAACATGACAAAGAGGAGGATGTAGGATTTTACGCTCTCCTGGCTCTTGGCCTTCTCGCGGTATTTCTCTACAATACGCCTGCCTTGACAGGCAGGGACGGTCTTGATCCTGGGCATGTTCTCGTCTTCGGGATTGGGGAAAACGAGGATATCCTCTAGGGTTTCGGTTGGCAACAGCTCGGCCATGGCCTGACCGAGCATGGACTTACCTGTTCCCGGCTCGCCTATCAGAAGCACGTGCCTCTTCTGGTTGGCGGCAGTTTTGATAACCTCAACCGCGTGTTCTTGGCCGATGACTTGGTCAATAAGCTTCTCGGGAACTTCGATTTCCTCAGTTGTCGTAAACTCAATACCAAGCTCTAAGCTCTCTCCGTACTCCCTGGGGGCCAGGGCTTCCCTCTTAATCTTCTCGTCGTCCCCCATTTTCCTTCCCTCTTTTACTCTCTCAAACTCGAATGCTCAATGCAATTTATAACTTTTTTGAGATGGTCAAGAAAAAGCTAAAATAGGCCTTGACATCCATTAGGAGTTGGTGAAAACGATGAAGGTTGAGGATCAGATTATCTTCACTGCCCGTCACGGAAGCTGGAAGGTAGGAGACAGGCTCCGCAACATGGAAGATGAGATGGTGGCCCATTTCCTTGCGAGCATCGCTAATACCGTGAACCCCAAGATACCAGAGTACCTAACGGAGGTCATGAACATCGCCGGGATAATGAGTCTCGCCGAAGAGATAGCCAGAAAAGATCTGAGCGACGCGGTGGTGGCCCTTAAATCCCCCGGAACGGCAAGAAAGCTCGGTGCCCTCGTCTTCGAGGAGGATAAGAAACTGAAGAAACACCTCGTTGAGGTCGCGAAGGCGATCCTCGTCAGGGAGGTTCTCGAAAAGAAGGTTACCGTAGATTACCCCGAAGAGCCCCTGAGGGAGGTAAAAATAGCCCTTCCCTACAACGAGGATCACGTCAACTTCACGGCATTCCACCTCAGTGCCGAGCACGGGAAATGGAGGGTGGTGAAGAGACTGATAATCGACGAAAAGACACCGATGGCCGACGTTGCGAGGCTTCTAGCTAGCATAAACGAGACGATAACTCTAAAGCTTCCCGTTTACGCGGGAATAGACGTGAAAGGTATTGATGCCTGGTTCGCGGAGTTCAAAAAGGTTAAAAAGGCAGACATTCCAGCCGTTGTTGAGAAGTACAAGCACTTCCAGGCGGAGAATTACGCAAGGGAGGGCTTTGAGGAGCACGCCAAGGTTTACGCCCTCAGGAAGGCCCTTGAGAAGATAGGTCTTCCGCTCGACGTTCCGGCCAAGAACCTCGAGAAATACCTGGAGAAGAAATGATGAGGCCGAGGACACCCGAGCGGAGGCGATGAGGAATCTTCGCTTCGCTGATTTCTTAATTTTCGGAGGTGGGAAAATGAAAAAGGTTGTTTTCACAGAAAACGCCCCAAAACCGATAGGACCTTACAGCCAGGGGATCGTCGCTGAGGCAGGCAGGCTACTCTTTGTCTCCGGCCAGATACCAATAAATCCGGAGACAGGAGAGCTCGTGGAGGGCTCAATAGAGAAACAGGCAAAGCAGGCAATTGAGAACCTGCTAGCAGTAGTGAAAGCCGCCGGCGGAAGCGCTGAGAACGTCGTTAAAGTTACAGTATATCTGAGAGACATAAACGACTACGCCAAGTTCAACGAGGTTTACGAGAAATATTTCTCAGAGTCCAAGCCGGCCAGGGCGGTAGTCGAAGTCTCCAATCTGCCGAAGGGCGTTAAGGTTGAGATAGAGGCAATTGCCGCTCTTTGATATCCCCTTTTGATTATTTTTCGGTGAGCAAGATGGAAACCGTCAAAATTAGAAGGGAGCTCTTGGGATACCTCCTTGAATTAGCCCGCGAATTCTATCCCAACGAGTTCGCTGGCTTTTTGAGGGAGAAGGCTGGCGTTTTTGAAGAGGTTCTTATAGCCCCAGATCCTCATTTTGGGAGGAGTTCGGCTTTCTTCAACACATGGATGCTGCCCTACGACGAGAGCATAAAGGGAACCGTTCACTCGCATCCTGGCCCGAATCCATGGCCATCCCAGGTAGATCTGAACTTTTTCTCCAAGTTTGGGGGTGTCCATCTGATAATTGCCTATCCTTTTACAGAAGACAGCGTGAGGGCCTATAAAAGTGATGGGAGCCGTCTGAAGGTCGAAATCCTTGACTAACTTCATGTGAAAATTCTTAAATAGATGTGTCCCAATCTGCTAATCGGTGTTGCAGCATGAGGGTTAGGGAAGTTCTGAACGAACTAGATGAGAAGCAAAGAAGAACTGTCCTCCAGTGTTCAGAGACCTGTGGCATCCCTGACCTAGACAAGGAGGTTAACCTTCGGGTAGAAGAGGACGTCATGAAGTTCCTCAAGGCACTCTCAAACCCGCTGAGGCTCAGGATACTCAAGATCCTAAAGGACAACTGGCTCTGCGTGTGTCTGATATCAAAGATACTCGACCAAGATCAGACTCTGATCAGCCACCACCTCCGGACGCTAAAGGCTCTGGGCCTGATACTTGAGAGAAAAGAAGGCAAGATGCACTTTTACAGAACGAACACAGAGGTTCTCGAGGAATACCTCGTAAGGGTGAGAACTGGACTGGTGTGAGCTATATGAACGACCATCAGCGGAGAGTTGACGACCTTGTTAAAGAATTCGGTGGATACTGGAGTCCCTTCGAGATGCTCGCAGCTTTGATGGAAGAGATTGGAGAACTAGCTGATGAACTACTGAAAATTGAAGGGGTCAAGGGAAAAGGCAACCCGGAAAAGCTGACGGAGGAACTCGGCGACGTCATGTTTGCCCTCTCGTGTATAGCCAACTATTACGAAGTGGACCTTCTGAGTGCCCTGGAGAAGAGCATAGAGAAGTACAGGGAACGTGACAGGGATCGATGGGATAACACGGATGGATAAAATCTCCAGGATACTCACATTTTTTTGTAACATTGTGGTTTGAAATATAACCCAGTTTTAAAGTGGGATGGGTCATTTGGGATAACCTACTGGTTAGAAATCCTCCAAATTGTCGAAACATTTTTATAATTGGGAGCATAATCACAAACATAATCCCGGGAGGTGGATGTGATGGCAGATAAAATAAACGGGATTGACATAAGGATTTTGAGGCTTCTCGCCAAGAACGCGCGTTTGACCTACAAGGAGCTCGCCGAAATTCTTGGCACGACAAGACAGAGAATCTCCAGGAGAATGGATCGTCTCGAGAGAAATGGTATAATCAAAAAGTATACTATAATCCCTGACTATGATGCTCTCGGATACATTCACGTCATCCTCGGGATAACTGTTAAGCCTTCGATTGACCTTGACGAGGTAATTTCTTCTCTGAAGGATGATGAAAACATCAAGATAATTCAGCGTGCCATTGGTTCACACAATTTGGTTATCCACATCGTTGGTCCAAAGGATATGAAAGAGCTGGAGAGAATCATCGCCGATGTTTCCAAGAAGATACCAGGCATTGACAAGCTCGATATAACCTTCGTAACAGACACCGTGAAGTTTGAGGTTCTTTGATTTCTTTCACTTCCTTCGTCCATCGACGAAGGAAAGAATAATAAAGCCTCAGTTGGGGCATTTTCCAGGTGACAGAGATGCTCGAGAGAATGGCAGTGGACGTTGCAGTGGTTGCAGGGCTTGGCATAGGATCATACAAACTGAAAGCCCTTGATGCTAAGGGTGCTTTGGCAGCTGCAGCTGTCGGTCTGGTCGTTCTGGAGCTTGGTGGTTTTTATCCCTTCTTGGCGATGGTAACCTTCGTGGTTCTTGGAGTCCTTGCAACCAAGTACCGGTTCAGGGAAAAGGCAAAACTCGGCCTTGCTCAGAGCAGAAACGGTGTGAGGGGTTGGGGCAACGTTATGGGCAATGGCCTTGCCGCAGTAATCTTTTTGGCCTTTGAATACTTCTCCCATATGGACGTTTTCTGGGCAGCGACTTTTGCTTCGATAGCTACAGTTAATGGAGATACTCTTGCGAGCGAGCTTGGAAAGATTTTCGGAAAAAATCCAAGGTTGATAACCACCTTTGAGCCAGCTAGACCCGGTGTTAACGGAGCTATTTCGTGGCCCGGAGAGCTGTTCGCACTTTTGGGTTCTTTCATTATGGCCCTGTTCGCCCTTCCACTCACAGAGCAAAAGATCATAATGCTCCTGGCTGTTACCATTGGCGGATTTATCGGGGTCAACTTAGACAGTCTTATTGGAGCTACCCTTGAAAACGAGGGAATAACAAATAATAACTCGACAAACTTTCTTGCTTCACTCTTTGGCGGCTCCATCGGTGCACTTCTCTTCTACATCCTCGCGTGAAGTTTAAAAGAAAACCTGAAAAAGCCTGACTGGCGGATGATGACTACGGCGGATTCCTGAGCGGTGAGGAAGACCTTAGGGTCTGACGCCGCTGTACAATTATTGAATTAAAGAAAAATGTAAAAACTCACTCTTCCCCTTCCCTCGTTCTAGAGTATTCTTCGTAGATCTCCCACATGGACACAAGGGCCGCAGGAATGCCGTGTTCAGTTGCGAAGGTCATATACGGTGCTAAGTCAACAACATAATCCGCGAAGCGGAAGAGGCCGCGTGGTATGCCCTCACGGGAGCCGACGAAGATAACGACTTCCTTCGCGTAGTACATATCCCTGGCGAGCTTATCCTTCACCTCAGCCAGTGACGGCCCCTTGGGATCGGTGATTATAAGGAGCCTCTTGTTCCTCCGCTTATCGCGAACGACCTGGTAGAGATCCCATACGCTGACTGGAACTTTCTCGACTTTCCAGGGATAAGCCTCGCGCTGTATCTGGTATCTGCTTTCCTGGCCAATCTTGACACCCTTAATGAACTCCATTAGTTCAAAAGCGTCCATCTTCTCTTTGGGAGCTATGATGAGCTCCTTAACTTCAAAGGCCTGAGCGGCTCTCCCAATCTTCTCACCGAAAGACCTGCAGGCCTTGTAGTCGCCCCAGTAAGGCATCTGAACGAGGGTAACTTTGCGGAAGAGCTTCCTCGCGTCTATCTTGTTTGGTGTGAACTTCCTGTACTCTTCGCCTGGAAGAACAGATATGTAAGCTCTATCTCCTATTATCTCTACCTGAACGACCTTATCCGGCCAGCTGAGGTTAACGTCAGCGTTTGTCAGCTCTCTGACCTTTGCCCCAAGCTCTCTGTTCACGTCAATGCTCGAGAAGTCGTGCTTCCCTCTACGCTTGGTCTTGACTGCAAAGGTCTCATTTTCATCGATGAGTTTTGCAACATCCTCTGCCACGCTCAAGATGGCGTCAAGCCGGGCGGGAACCTCATGGAGAACTTTTATGGCTCTCTCGACTTCTGGAATTTCAAGAATCTTCTCCTCGGCTTTCTCATCTTCCGCCTCAACTACAACAAGACCCGAGTAGCCCATGGGAGACGCCCAAACTTCCGCATCCGGAAGAATCTCCCGAATGTAGTTAGCAGCAACGCTCTCCATTCCCCTCTGAGTCTTAACGAGAAACTTCACGCTCTCACCTCCAGAGAGAGAATGATTGGGCCCTTAAAAGCCTGCCGAGAAGAGAATCTGGAAGGTATAGAGAAGGAGGTTGAGAGGCCTTCAGGCCTCCGGCTCTGCGAGGACCTTTATCTTCCTTATCTCCGCCCTCTTAATCGGGTAGATCTTCCTAGCTTCCTTAGCGATCTCTGTAGCCATCTTGCCGGTGACGGCCTCGAGGATGAAGTCCTTGTAGTTAAGCTCCTCGGCCTTCTTGTAGATGATGTCCCTCATTATCTCCCTGATAGCCCTTTCCTGGCTGGTCTGTATGCGCCTGTAGGCGATGACCATACCCATAACACGGAGCTTGTAGCCGTCCTTGGTAGTGATGTTGAATATGCCATCAACCCTGGTGGTCCTTCTCCTGACAAGGCTCCTTATGTAGCTCCTGGAGAGGGTGTGGCCCTTAAACTTAGTGTAGGCGTTCTGGCCCTTGACGTCGTAGATCTGGAAGTAGAGTTTGACCTGACCCTTGGTGAAGTCGCCGGTGAGATCCTTGAGGGTGGTCTCAATGACGCGACCGATGACCTTCTCGGGGTCATCAGCGGGGGTGAGGCCTATCTCCTTGTTGCCGAAAAAGTCCGGAGCGTAAACCACGTACCACTCTTTCATCTTCCACTTATCCTTGGTAGCAGCAGCCCTCTTCCTTGGGTTACCCTTTGCCATCTTAACACCTCCAACCTTTCACGTGACATCTTCGGCGATTTTGATTGAAAACACCAAATCGTCCAGCGCTTTGATGAGTGTTTCAATCTCACCCGAGTATTTAACCTTTGTTATGACGTCCCCATCTTCCCATCGGGTTACCACATTTAAACTTTTCTTTAGGCCTTCAGGAAGGCTAGCGTTGTCCACTTCTAGAGCTTGGGCTATAGCCTTCGCTCTCTCCCCGCTCCTGTAGTGCCAGATGATTTTCGCCGTTGCTTCAATCCGCAACGTTCCTGCCCCCCTTGAGCTGTCTTCCAAGAACCTCGTTGAAATACCTGATGAACTCGTTTATTCTGTCCTTCGGAAAGCGTATGCCAGCAGCTATAGCGTGGCCTCCACCTTCACCGCCGAGCTTCTCTGCCACTTCCTTCAGAGCTTCTCCAAGGTGGTAGCCCTTCGCTAGGGCCTTCTCCGTAGTCCTTGCCGAGCCCTTCACGAGGTTTGGATCCTCGTCGCTGTCAGCCAGAACGACCACGGGCTTCTCCGGGTCAACTAGGCCCGCGTTTATCGCTATGTTAGCCGCTATGCCCACCAGAGTGTCACGGATGTTCCTGCCAGCATAGAAAACGTAGGCGTGCTCTCCTTCGTCGGCCATACTCCAGTTCTGGATGAGGAACTTTCTGGCCTCGATCTGCTCTCTCTTGTAGTCGTCGAGCATCTTTCTAGCTCTCTTGTAGGCCTCCTCGTCGCCGAGGCAGATTGCAACACCTAGCGTTCCAGCGTTCAGCCTTCCAGTGGCATTGAGGAGTGTGGCGAACTCCCTCGCTTCGTGCCTGGGGTCCCCCTCCGGGTAGAGGGGACTTATGACCACATCACCGATGAGCCTGTCTATGGCCTCCTTTGGGGCACCGTGCTTTATCAGGTGAATGACAAGGGCATCGTGGAGCCGCCTTTTTTCTTCCTCACGGAGCTGCCAGTACTTCATGTCGGGATCGAAGCCCTTAGCCCTGAGGAACTCGATGGCCTTCCTATCGTCACCAGTTATCTCGGGTATTTCTGGATTTGTTGCGTAAGCCAGCATTTGAGCGAGAGTTCTGCTTTCCCTGCCGAAGAGGCGGAGCTCCTTCCTGACCTCCAGAATGCCAAGCCTCTTCCCGTCCTCAATGATATCGAGATTCATACCGTGGAAGGTGCCGTCTATCTCCTGCATGTCGCCGACTGCCCCAACGATGGCAATGTAGGCCAAATCCCTGTTTTTCTCGTTCATCTCTCTAGCAACGAAGTAGGCAACGCCGGAGCCGCTCAGATCGCGAACGCTGTTGGCTCCAAATGGTACTGGATTGACAAGCAGGTGGGAATCAGTGGAAAACTCGTTCTTTTCCGGTGGGTGATGGTCAGCAACGACAACGGTCGCTCCCTCGAGGTACTTCTCGATGAGTTCGATTGAGCCGCTCCCGAGGTCGCTGAAGACGTATATCTTGTGCTTCTCCGCGGCAAGTTCCTGGATAAGCCCTTCGCTGAGCTGCTTGACAATGCTGAGCTGAAAGCTACCGCCCTCACGTAATATCGCCTTCGCCAGAATCGCCCCGGCAGTTATTCCGTCCGCATCGCGGTGGGAGATTATTCTTATAGTGTGTCCTAGCTCGATGTGCATCTTGATTAGCTCTGCTCCTTCACGGGCCTTCTCCAAGAAAGCGCCCTTGTCCATTTTACCACCTTATAAGAAGGAAAGGGGAATCAGCGAACCAAGAGCTTGGCCTGCTCTGGGTCGTAGCGCCACTTCGCTGGCAGCTTGCCGGTTCTCCTGTAGTACTTGACAAGCCTCCTGATTTTGCTCTCGGTGAGCTGGAGACCGCGCCTTGAGTGCTTGTCCTTCGGATGCATCTCAAGGTGCTTCCTGAGCTTGACGGCCTTCCTGATAAGGGCCATGAGGTCCTCCGGGATCTCCGGGGCGAGGCCGTTCTCCTCGAGTATCTTGGTTATCTTCTTGCCGGTGATGAGCTTGACGCTCGGAATGCCGTACTGATCCCTGAGGATGGTTCCTATCATGGCAGCGCTGTAGCCTTCCTTCCTGAGCTTAATAACGAGCCCCTCGACCTCCTCCGCCGTGTACTCTACCCAGGTCGGCGGAGCGGTCCTCGGTGGCCTCTTAGAACCAGACCTACCCCTCTTTCTCGCGTGTATCCTTGCCATATCATACACCTCCCGGTGACGGCCAGCTCCCGCCAGCCGCCCCTTCGCATCAGCCTAAAAGAAGGAGTTTAAAAAGTTTGCCATCAGTGACAGCTGACAGCTCCTCCTTCTTTTCCAGTCCAGCTGCAACTGTCCACAAGGTTTCCGCTCGCATCGTAAAGGTACGCAGTGTCCCCGTCGTTGTTCCAGACAGCCCGCTTTTCGCCCCAGTAAAGATCCGTGTCAGTGTCTGTACCCGAGCCAGTATGTACAGTTACTGTTTTTCCCGCTTTCAGAATAAATCCACTCGGGAAAATGTATGTATGCCCTTTTTCATCCATCAATCTCCATTCACCCAGGTTTTCATCTAGACATCCAAGGTTTGCAATAACTACGTACTCGTCATTTAGATTCGAATGATCCCATCCCATAGCGTCATAATGAACATAGTATATCACGATTTTAGACGTCCCGTTGCATGACTGGTTTGCAAGTTCCTGTGCTATTTCAGTTGAAATAGTTTCCATTACATCTGTGTAATCAGAAGTCATTACTACCAGCTGGTGAATGACAAACAGTACTATTACCAGTGCCACAGCAATAAGAAACAAATACTCGATACTAGAAACTCCCCGTTTCATATTCATCCCCACGAGATTTATGTGGCAAACGTAAATAAAAGTTTCGTAGGATGTCCATAAGTACTTTAGAGAGTTTAGAAAAAAATAGTCCTAGCTGTCAACAACAGTGAATGAGCTCTGAAAGCTTGGAATTCACTCCACAATACGCTTAATGTTTCAAATCAAGCGTTGCAAAATTTGCAACTGGAACTGATCCACAATCCAAAAACAGGCCAACTTGAGAAGTTGCTCGAAGTTTAGTACAAGAGACATAGGCAAGAAGATACAACCCAAAACAGTATGGTAGCGGGGGGAGGATTTGAACCTCCGACCTCCGGGTTATGAGCCCGGCGGGCACTCCTAGCTGCCCCACCCCGCTGCTCGACCCGTTAGTTAGTGAACCGTGGAGGGTTTATAAATTTTGCGGGGGAGGTATCAAAATAAGAAAACTAAAAAATCACTATGTTACTCAAAAGGTTGCACAACAACCGTAACTTTCAAGTCCTTATCTTGGGACTCGAACCGTACTGGAATGCCCCTTGAATTCACCAATACAGTCCACTCTTTTCCTGAGGGGGACGTGAACCTATACGCAAACAACCTTTCTTTAAGTCCAAGACCCATTAGAATCCTATCCGTTGTAGATAGTTGCAACTGTATCCTAGATAGACCTGTTGAGTTGAGGACAAGACGCCTGAATGCTATCATCGGAAGATTGTCTTCGAACATAGTAATGGCCTCATCCTTTTCAATACCATAGTACTGACTCCAGAATTCTGTCAAGTCCATTGTCGTTCCATTGTTCAACATGATATTCCCCTTAATCTCCCCAGTGTTCAAGTTTACTATCACCTGGGCACGTGTCAGAAGGGTTCCATTGACATAGAACTCCTCCATCGCCTTCACTGTTTCCTTTCTCATGTCAATGTGTCCTACTGTAATAACTTTACCAATATATGTGAGATCTTTCATAACTTTTCTGACCCCATTCTGCTCAATAACATGTACATAATACTGATTAAACTCGATACTTCTCGTGAAATTGTAAGCAACTAGAGTTCTCGCAGAGGTAACTAGAGTATCCTTGGATGGAGACTCAACAAGAGCATACGCTGTTCCGAGAACACTTCCAATGAACAACACAATAATGAGTGCTAGTATCTTTTTCATAGGGATCACCCCCTCTACCTCTCGTAAACATTCACATAATGCCAACCTATTTCCAACTCAGAGCGAGGGCTCCTTCATTATCTCTCGGGTAGGGGTAATAGAAACTTTCTGTAAATCCAGGCTCCGTATAAGTTCTGAATAATCTAAATCCGGCGCTATTAGTTAACTCTGCCGCCGCATAATCTAGAACATACACCCCGAGAACTGGAATAATGATGTACCCCCACCCCGACCCCTGGTACCATGAAGTCGTGTATGTCCCAAGAGTACCTTGCATTGTAAACTTGTAAGTGTACGGCCAGAAACCTATTCGTTCTCGTTGCATAAAAGTCAGGCCCGGTATCGTATAGAACCACGTCGTATATAGCCCCCATGCTCCCACTGGCTTGACTGAGCCTGCGACTATTGCCTCAAAAAAACTATTACCATTGCAACTTTTTTACTGGAGATGTCATGGTAGACACCTCCGATGATGTCACTAAAAATTAGAACTTTTTAGTATAATAATTTTACGGTTAATAAGTGTTGAAAAGAAGAGTTTATAACTCCTCTTTCCCCAGATTCTCTGGTGGTAGAATGTACCTGACCAAAGAGGAAGAACTCATCCTGGCCGGCGAATACGGCTACGCCCTCCAGAAGGCCATGGAGATACTCGTGGCTCTGGGAGAAATCTACGGTGCTGACAGGCTCATTCCAATTAAAAGTGCTCAGGTTGCTGGTGTTTCATACAAAAACATCGGCGACGCTGGAATCGAGTTCCTGAGAGACTTCGTCGAAGCTGGAGCCAAAGTCAGCGTCTACACCACCCTCAACCCAGCGGGAATAGGCGACGACGAGTTCATGGAAAAGCAGCTGGAAGTTCTGGGGCTTTACAGGAAGATGGGCATAGAAGTTACCTCCACGTGCACCCCCTACTACGGGGCAAATCTTCCAAAGTTCGGTGATCACTTGGCCTGGAGCGAAAGTTCAGCGGTAAGCTTCGCCAACTCGATTTTGGGTGCGAGGACCAACCGCGAAGGAGGACCTTCAAGTTTAGCCGCCGCGATAGTTGGTAGGACTCCCAACTATGGCCTGCATCTGGACAAAAACAGGAAAGCAACCGTCATAATCAGTGTTGATGCAAACGTCAGGACTTTCGTGGACTATGCGGCCTTAGGTTATCACCTTGGAAAAATCCTCGGCAATGACGTGCCATACATCAAAGGCCTGAAGCCCGAGATGACTGAGTATCTCAAAGAGACGGGCGCCGCTATGGCCGCGAGCGGCTCTATAGCTCTATATCATGTGGAAGGTGAGACCCCTGAATATAGAGATGCTATAACTGACAAGCTCGAAACGATAACCGTTGAGGATTCCGATATCAGAGCCGTTAGGGAGCAGTTCGCCGATGACTGGAGTGAGATAGACATGATTCTAATTGGTTGCCCACACGCTTCCCTAGCAGAGATTAAGGAAATCACCGAACTGCTGAGAATGCGCGGGAGACCCTTGAAGATACCTCTCTTTATCACTGCAAGCAGAGCAGTTAAGGCATTGGCAGATTCTCTAGGCTACACCGAGATCATAGAGCGCTACAACGGCAGGATTATTCCCGACATATGCTTCGTAGTCTCGCCGATAAAGGGCTGGTACAGAGGAGTGGCCACCAACAGCGGAAAATCAGCCTTCTACTTCCGGTCCTTTGGCTTCAAGGTTAGGCTCGACGATGCAGAAAACCTCATAAAAGAGGCACCGTGAGGTGAGAAAATGAAACTCAAGGGCAGAAAGATCGTCGGTGGCAAGGCTGAGGGAGAACTGATAGTCTCGCAGAAGCCCCTTTCATTCCTCGGCGGCGTTGACCCCAATACAGGAATAGTTACCGACGCCGAGAGCGATATAAGGGGCCAGAGCATAGCTGGAAAAGTCCTGGCATTTCCACGTGGTAAGGGATCAACCGTTGGCTCTTACGTTATCTACGCCCTTAAGAAGAACGGAAAGGCGCCGAAGGCAATAATCGTCGGTGAGGCCGAGACAATAGTGGCAACAGGAGCTATAATAGCGGGTATTCCTATGGTTGATGGCATAGACGTCTCCAAGCTCAAGAGTGGACAGAGGGTCAGGGTCAAAGCCGACGAGGGACTGGTCGAAGTTGAGGAATAGCATTTTTAAGGTCCGTTTCAATTCTTTTTAGGGAGTGCAAAAAATGTCGAGGGGCATCTACGAGTGCATCAACTGTGGACATAGGGAGATCCTAGATTCATCCGAGCCACTGCTCGAGAAAGCCTGTCCTCGCTGTGGAAGGGACATGGTTCTGGTAGGATTCTATACGGAGTCCCAAGAGCTCACAGTGCAGGTCCAGCCAAGCAGGCCTTCCCTCCCGGAGAACCTCAAAAAAAAGCTGAAGGAGTTCTATAATCTTGAACTAAAACAGATAGATGGCAACGTCTTCGTCTTTGAAGTTCAAGGGATAATGGAAAATAACTTTGAGAGAGTCCTAAGAGAGCTTGAAGAACTCGGCTATTGGGCCGCTCTCAAGAAGCGTGAGGGTAAAGTGCTGCTCTTTGTCTTCCCTGCCCAGGAAATAAAGGAGGACAACAGGTGGTTGCCGTGGATCTTCCTCATCGCGACGATTTTCACTACATTCCTGGCCGGTTACTACCTCTCGCTGGCCTACATAGATACCCTTAATTACTACGGTCTTCCTGGAATACGAAACCCTTATCTCAACGCGATTGCGTTCTCGATAAGTGTCATGGCAATACTGGGAACCCACGAGCTTGGCCACAAGATAGCCGCGGCGTATCATGGCGTTAGAGCTACAATGCCATACTTCATTCCCTTCCCTAGCATGCTGGGGACGCTTGGGGCAGTAATCAGGGTAAAATCACCACTGCCCACAAGGAATGCAGCAATAGACCTTGGTATCAGCGGACCAATAGCTGGGTTTTTGATAGCCCTCCCGGTAAGCATAATCGGACTTAGACTTTCCATTCCAGTGCCAGCGGAACTTGTCTCGCCCACAGAAGGCAGTATAGTCTTTGGGGAGAATCTGATATTCCTGCTCTTGGAGAAATACATCGTGACTTTCCCAGAGGATACAGTGATTTTCTTACATCCCGTTGCCATTGCTGGATGGGTGGGCATTCTAGTGACTTTCTTAAACCTCATTCCTGCTGCTCAGCTTGATGGCGGCCACATAGCAAGGGCCTTCCTCAGTGAGAAGACGCACCGCTATCTCACGATTGCTGTTGGTTTAGTTCTCATAGGCATGAGCTTTCTCTGGGTCGGCTGGCTCATTTGGGGCATGCTTGTGCTCCTGATGGGTTCGGTCGGAAATCCTGGAGCACTCGATGAGGTCTCCTCAATCTCAAAGAAAAGGCTCGTCTTGGTTATTCTGGCAGTGATGATCTTCCTAATTTCTGCAACACCGAGACCGCTCTGGGTCACCGGTTGATCTTTCTTTCCTTTAAGATTTGTTCGATATCATAGTATATTGAGTCCCTCGAAACACCGAACATTCTAGCGATTTCGGATATGTTAAGAACCTTCGGATTGTAGTTGAAGGACTCCAGAACACCGGCCAGCAGTTCTCTGCGTTCTTTTATCGTGAGCTCAGTGAAGGATTTTTTCTCTAGGGGTGCATTGTAAACAACAACACCAACTGCATAAGTCCTTCTGGTCACGGGAGTGGTGTAGGTACCTATTTCGAAGTTGACGACTTGTGCGTCCCTGGGCAGGAACCTGTTAATTTTTTCCAAAGTCTTGTTTATCGCGTCCTCTTTATTCCTGCCTGTGGAATACTCGGCGAGGAGGCCTTTTAACATATTACTACGCGGATCTATTAGGAGAGTTACTGTAAGGTTCATGAACGCACCGAAAGTTAGGGCTATCTTTGAGGAAGATATAAAACCTGATTTCGAGGATAGTAATTTCCGCGACTTGGATAGGATATTACTTATACAATCTTCAATGTTTGAGGATTCACATTGGAGACTTAACAACTCCACAAGACCACCCCTGATGATTCCACAGTATTGAGGGTCTTTTCCTTAAGTTTGGGGAGAAAGCTATATAAGCTTTTTCAGTGCATTAATGTATGAAGTAATCCCACGGAGGTGAAGAAAATGAAGAGAAAGGCCCAGGGTGCTATTGAGTACCTGTTTATGATTGCGGCTGCCCTGATAATAATCCTGATTGTAGTCAGGCAGCTACAGAGCAGGGGTAGTACTGCTTCTCAGACTATTGAGGGTGCCGAGACTGAGATAAGCAATGTCCTTAGCTCGATGAGTGCTAGCGGTTGAAGACAGGCTTCTATCCATTTTTTAATGTTTACCAACTCTGAGAACCCTATGAATCCATTAATAGATGGGGGAACAACATGAAATGGAAGGCGCAGAGTTCAATAGAGTATGTTTTTATGTTTGCAGCAGGTCTTTTCATAGTGCTTGTTATCTTAAGAATACTCCGAGACAGACCACACCATACAGCCACATCTCTTGCCGAGTCTGGAGATAGTCTAGTTTCAGAGGCTCTAAGAGAGTTGCAGGAAGGATGATAATTCATCCTGTCAGCTCGAATACAATTTTGGTTCCTGTTACCTCAAGCGCATTTGTTGAAATCTTTCTGATCCTAATGTCTACTCCCCTAATAATCAGATGAAAATCCCCACAGTATACATCCACTGGAGCGTTTGTTTCTTGGTCAAGTTTTAGGTGTGTTGTTCCAGCAAAAACAGTTATATCGGTAGTGAAATTAAATATGAGCGGCAAACTCACTGAGGATAAAACAATCTTGCTCCCGTTTAGAAACAGCTCAAACGTTACCTGTTCAGATGGAATATTGGAGTATTGTGTTACAAGGTAGGCACCATAGTTAGGATTGAGCCTCATCCGAGTACGGAAGTCAAAGGTTACATCATGACTAACTGCATAGAAATCCGCGATTTCTGTTGAGTTTACCCAAACAATAACCTTGCCATTGTAAGTGCTTATATAAAGTGGCCCTGTAAGATTATTAGCAAGTGATTGTGAATACATTTCCAGGACATCTTTGTTATCATAAGACTCGCCATATAATAAAGCTGAGTTCATTCTCACCGTCGATGCAAAGCTCCGAAGTTCACTTCTAAATTCTTTGTTAACCCAGTTGTAATATGCCCAAGTGCTAATGATGAAATATTCAACTCCTCCATCTTTCAAAATGCTAAGCATCGTACTGGAGTTGAGATCTTTAAGTAAAATTAAACCAAACGCGTCAATGTAATAGGGGACGGTATTTGCGCCCAAGTAATAAATATTCATTGGATTTAAGGAATAAGTTGTCCCAAGGGCAATGTCTGCGGATGAGAGGTAGTCTCTGAGATCATCCCGCATCGTTTTTGTGTGAACTGCGTAGATAAACTTTAGATTGCCGTGGGGATACTGATAAACAATTCCAAAATCAGCCACCAACAGCAATAAGACGAGGAAAAAGCCCAGAGTGCGTACGTGCCCCCTTTGAACAATGGTGGGGAGACTGTAAAGAACATCCGCAAGCAGGATATCCATCAACAATAAAAGGGGCAGGATAAATCTAGCTGTGATAATAGACGGAGACACAGCAAAATACATAAATGCTGTTATCGTTGACAAGACAACGAGGGATCTACCCAACGAAGACATGGGAACTTTCTTGGAAAATGCCCATATAGCTAATACTAAGAGTGCTAACAGAACAACCGGAAGAATGAATATCCAGAACTCCAGAGTGTTCTCGTAAATGTCCTCGAAGAGGTCGCTAACGAATATAAAAAAGTTTATTATCGGAAAGCTTCTTCCCCCCTGTATCAAATATGTCTGGGAGATATAGTCAGTGCTAATAACTATTCCCAACAATCCTTCCACGACTATTTTTGGCAAAAAGAATGCAGAAGCTAGAAGCGAGACGCGTTTTAGATTATGAAGTGAAAAGCTAATCATGTCTTTTACTTGGGGAAGATACGAAGAGTTGAATATTCTTAGAGTCAAACTACCCCAAATGACGAGAAGGATCATTATGGGGATTATCTGATCCCAGTAAGTGATTCTATGAATGCCCGGCACCACGACAACGGCCCTAGTATACCAGCTCGGCCATAGAATAATAGTAGCCATCACTAAAAGAATCATGATGAGATACGCTATTATAAGTATAAAGACCTGTCGTCTGTTAAAAATAACCCGTACTGCGCCCTGCAAGTATGAAATAATGCGCCCACTTCTGTTGAATAGTATTATGATGTACAGCGCAAGTGCATACGGAAGAATGGTGAACTTAGACGTGCTTCCAAGACCCACCCAAAATAACGCAATATATGCATATTTTTCATTTTCTGTTTTTATGTATCTGACAAAATAGTAAACAGACAGCAGAGTGAAAAATTCAATTGAAGATTCATGAAAAACCAGAGAGTTTACCTTAATTAAGAGAGGATCAAGAGCCAGCAGCCCAGAGAGCATAAGACCCAATTTCCAATCTTTAATCTCTTTACCGATGTAGTAAGCTATGATTAGTGACAGCAGACCAAAGAAAACTGATAGCATCCGTCCGGTTACATAACTGTCCCCAAATATCTTCAACCAAATGGCAAGGAGATAATAATAGAGGGGCGGATGAACTGCAAAAATATCCCTGTAAGGGAGATAGCCATGGTTAATCAGTCGGGCGATTAGAAGATACGTACCCTCGTCATAGTCGTAGTATTCGCTCATAAATGTGAATATACAGTAAATCCGCGTCAGGAGATAGACAAATAATATTGATAGCATGCCCATCCACTGATGCGCTCTCCTCATTATTATCCCTCACTCTTTGATTAGTCACTAAATTCAATGGACTTTATCAGGAACAATCCTTCGTTCCTCTCTTTCTTTATTTCTATTATGTTCAGAGTCCCCGACTGAACTCCTGCTGGCAACCCATAGACATTATCACCTGGATTCGCAATTATCGCATGAGGTATCCCATTTATCAGTATTGTTGTGTTGATTGGATCTGGAGAGAAGGAAATAAACGATATTGTTAATCTACTGTAATTTTTGCATGGTACAAAGATGATGGTGCCATTTTGGCCGAAGAGCCATGCATAATCGAGACCGTGTAAATGGAAATATTCAACCATGAAATATTTTTTCTTGAAGCCATATACGTAGTATCTCCAATCTTCATATGTGTTACCGGATATCGTGTTTTTACACAACATAATTTGAGATTTTAGGACATTGTAGTTTTCAGAGGTGTTTTTAGATGTTAAATCGAATATCCAATTTCCGTTGTTGTATCTAAGAAGCTTGAAACGAGTGTAAAAAATCAGGGGATTTAAACTTGGATAATTTGTATCTATATACGCCAACGTCGCATTCAGGGGAACTATTCCTCCCTGAATCAAGGCTTCCACGGTTTTCGGAGTATAGTTGTACACCCTACAATAGTTTACGTAAGAGAAAAGAACAGTGTTTGAGGTAAAAAATGGAATCCACTGTCCAGAATCCGAATCACAGGAGTTCATCACAGTGATGCCCGAGAACCTCTCGTTAATCCATTCAAAATCCTCCAAATTATAAGCGTCAACATAATAATTCGCCTCATCAGAAATCATGTCATATGCTATCCCCTGTGCTGGAACTATAAACAGAAACACAAGGAAAACCAGTGTAATTACTCTAATCTTCTTGGAAGAGACCAATCCACTAAGCGCGCTAAGTAATGCATTAAACCCAACTGCAATAAAGACCGGAAAGAGCGGTGTCAACCACAAAAACATACGCTCCATAGCTGCAGTTCCATAAAAGGGAATTGGAACGTTATAGGTAAGCCGGTTTAATATCAGAACTAAAACGAATAAAACAAAACTCCATAATGATGCCAACTCCTTGAGCTTATACCTCTTGGAAAGTGGAATCCCAACACTTGCTACTAAAAGAAGGGATGCAAAATAACTGTAATTTCTCAGAGTTGCCCAGTTAATCATGAACTTAAACCTGTTCCATGTGTCCATTATGTTCCTGCCAGTAAAAACAGCTAGGTTATTTACCGCAACTCCAATGTATGAAGCCCAAGGGTATTCAATAGTCACTTTCGACGCAAGTTCTGGCCACCAAAAGTACGGATTTAAAACCGCGTAAATCACAAGAGGGGGCACAATATAAAGCAATCCATTTAACATTGCTTGCTTTAACGTGAGTTCTTTGTAGTAAACACTTAACAGGAGATAGACTGCAGCAATAAAAACGTACGCTTGGAACTCATATGGATGGACAAAGATGGTGCCCGTTGTTATAAGGATCAAGAATACTATAAGAATTGCCCGATTGTTGCATTGGTTAGTGTCTTTTTTGTGAACAATTAAATAGAACAGGGACAATGTCGCCATGAAGAAATAGAAGCCTAAAAAGTTGGGATGTATGTAAATCATAAGATAGTAATTGTAGATATTGGTTACCAAGATCACCATCGTGGAGTACATGCCTACTTTGCCATCAAACCAAACTGAGGCAAACAAATAAGTTCCAAGTACTATCAAAATCCAGCTCCATACCCTAACAACAAGCATTGCATGTGGTATCAAGTCTCCAGACAATAAAACTACCCACGTTACAATGGTATGATATCCGGCAGGATATGAAAGCATGTTAAAAACCGGGACTTTTGGAGGAAATAATGACTGATATTTCAATATATACTGGACTTTATAGGCGTGGAATACACTATCCATAGTATCCGTTGGCATTTTTAGGATAAGAACTTTTATAATTGCTATCAATCCCACAATGAACATTAGTTTTCCAAGCGTTAGAGCTTCGTCTTTAGATATTTTCGCATATCTGTGAGAGTCAAATGTCAGAGCAGTTATTATTAGCGTTACATAGATTAGAGGCGACAAGCCGATACCAAGAATGCTAAGTATGTATGCCATGAGTATCAGGACAGAGAAGCCAATAGCTCCTGCAATTCCAATCCGGTATCGGAAACTATCAAAAATATACGAACTTAGATTTAAGCCTAAAAACATTAGCGGCAATATTGAGAGATAGGGACTTAGTCTAACCAGCAACAATAGAGCGATTGATATTAAACTACCAAACACGATGTTTAAAGCCCTATATTGCCTCATTAGCTTAACATTGGTTTCAAATTATTTATAAACTTATTCACCTTTGATTCTATCTTTTTACGGTCTCTCGAGGAAACTTGCATCCTGACAATATCACTAAATACCAAATAGCCCACCACTTAATTAATTTCCTGTTGACTGTAGGGTTCCTTTGTCCTCTATTCTAGACATACTAGACAAAAAACTTAATACACCAAAAAGATAATTCGACTCTAGAGGTGACATCATGGGGTTGTTCTCATTCGGCTCAAAAAAAGATAAAATAAAAAAGCTCATAGAAGAAGAGCGGTTTAGTGACATCATTACAATGGTCATGAAAGACAAAAAGGCACTCGATGGCCTCATTGAGCTCCTCGACGATAGTGTGCCGGGAATTCGCGGAGATGCTCTCCTGATTCTTGGGATGATTGCCCAGCAGAGGGGTGAAGTTCTCGAATCCCACATTGATAGAATCTTTCCAAAAGCGGTGGAACTCACGAAGAATAGAAATCCCTACGTAAAGGAAAATGCAATGGTTCTGTCCTACGAACTTGTCCGTAGATTCCAGACTAAAATAATGAAGCTTAAGGACACTATTATCAATGACCTGATAGAGGAGATTAGAGAAGGTGACAAGAACACCAAGGGCTTTGCGCTGATACTACTCGGTGAGCTCAACGCTAAAGAGACCAGGGAGTACGTTGAAGAGCTCGTAAATGTTGAGGACAAGGTTATACTCCCGTTTGAAGGGAAGAAATGGGTTCCACTCGGCCAGATAGCGATGGAAACCCTAGAAAAACTCTCTTGAGGTGGTCTCATGATTGAAACGCTGCTGTTTTTAGTCCTGCTGGTGGTTGCTCTTTACCTAGTTATTAAGCTGACAGTGGCCATTCTGAAGTACCTAGTTACCAACGCAATTATCGGCCTAATACTCCTCTGGATACTCAACACCGTCGGAATAGCACACGTTGAGTACACCTTCCTGAACATCCTTATCGTGGCCATAGGCGGCATCGTGGGAGTTATTTTGCTGGTGATACTCTCGTGGTTATAGCTCCCTCTAGATTTCGATTTTAGCCTCTATCTAAATCTTTATAAATTCCCTTTTCGTGCCCTTCTTGGGGCGAGAGAAGTTTTGGAGGGTGATGCTCATGTCTCACAAATCAGCCGAAATGTATGAGCTCAAGAAAAAAGTGGAGGAGCTGAAGAGCTATCGAGGCCGAGCGACCGAGCTTGTAAGCCTCTACATCCCAGCGGGCTACGACATAAACAAGGTCATGCAACAGCTTAGGGAGGAGTATGGAACTGCCCAGAATATTAAATCAAAATCCACCCGAAAGAACGTTCTTGGTGCCCTTGAGAGAGCCATGCAGCACCTCAAGCTCTATCGAAAAACCCCCGAGAACGGTTTGGCCCTTTTCGTTGGAAATGTGAGTGAGCAGGAGGGAGTGAGCGATATAAAACTTTGGGCCATAGTTCCACCGGAACCCCTTAAGGTTCGCCTTTACCGCTGCGACCAGACCTTTGTAACGGAGCCTCTTGAGGAAATGCTCCGTGTTAAGGACGCCTACGGTCTAATAACCGTCGAGAAGAACGAAGCCACGATAGGCCTTCTGAGGGGTAAGAGGATTGAGGTTATCGACGATCTCACCTCAAACGTCCCAGGAAAAACGAGGGCAGGTGGTCAGTCGGCGAGGCGTTACGAGAGGATTCGTGAGCAGGAAACCCACGAGTTCATGAAGAGAATCGCCGAGCACGCCGCCAAGGCCTTCCTACCGCTTCTTGAAAAGGGTGAGCTCAAGGGAATCATCATAGGCGGCCCAGGGCCGACCAAGGAAGAGTTCGTTGATGGCGACTACCTACACCATGAGCTCAGAAAGAAGGTAATCGGAGTCGTTGACATCAGCTACCACGGCGAATATGGCCTCAGAGAGCTCGTTGAGAAGGCCAGCGACATACTCAGCGAGCACGAAGCTGTGAAGGAAAGGAAGCTCATCCAGGACTTCTTCAGGCACCTCGTCAAGGACACTGGGCTGATAACCTACGGCGAGAGGGAAGTCAGGAAGGCTCTAGAGCTCGGTGCCGTTGACACGCTCCTCATCAGCGAGGGCTACGACAAGGTCAGGGTTAAGGCGAAGTGCAATGCCTGCGGCTGGGAGGAGCTCAAGACAATGAGCGAGCAGGAGTTCCATGTTTACAAGAAGAAGCTTACCCACTGCCCGAAGTGCGGCAGTCAGAACATAAGCTTCGAGAAGTGGGACGTCGCCGAGGAGCTCATAAAGCTGGCAGAAGAGAGCGGTGCCGAGGTTGAGATAATATCCCTCGACACCGAAGAGGGTCAGCAGTTCTACAAGGCCTTTGGCGGTCTTGGAGCCTTCTTGAGGTACAAGATTCAGTAAAGCACCTCCCGGAGGAGCTTTCTGATCTCTTCTTTTACTTCATCTCCGTCGATGATATACGGGGGTCTAAGGACAGGCTTTATTGAGAAGCCTCTGAGGCTCATTGCAAGCTTTATCGCCGAACCGAAAGATGAGGCCAAGTCATAAACCTTCGAGAGCCTTGCAAGCTTTTGGGCATAGATAAACGCGTCCTTAAAGCGCTTCTCCTGGAAGGCTTTATAGAGTGCAAGGTGAACCTCTGGGGCGAAGTTTGCGCACGCCATTATCCCCCCATCACCGCCAAGGATTAGGGTATTAAGGAAGTGCTGATCGAGGCCTGTGAACACCATGAAATCCTCCCGCTCACCTTTGACTTCGATGATCACGTCCCTCACGTGGTTCACACTGTCTATCGTCTCCTTGACGCCAGCTATGTTCGAGTACTCAAGGGCGAGCCGCTTAATAAGCTGAACGCTCAGAGGGTTTGCGCAGCTCGGAATATTGTAGAGGATTATCGGGATATCGGTTCTTTCGGCGACCATCGAGTAGTGCCTAAAGAGGGCCGTCTCGTTCAGTGGGCAGTAGTAGGGTGGAGCTATCACAACGTAATCGGTGCCAATGTCATGGGCATGCTTTGTCAGTTCTATGACTTCAAATGTGTTTGTGGAAGCCGTTCCCACGAGGTAGAATGCAGCATTGACAAGCTCACGCCCCTTCTCGGCCAGGAACTTTCTCTCCTCGACGCTCAAGCTCGTGAACTCGCCAGTGGTCGCGTTGATAAATATTCCATGAACGCCGGCCTTCTGGAGAAAGTCTATGTGTTCCTCAAGGGCAGGAACATCAATAGAGTAGTCTTCGTTAAAAGGTGTTACAAGGGGAACTATAACACCGCGCATAACATCACCGGAAAAGTTAGAAAAGGAAAGTATTTTAGCTTTTCTCACATCTTCTCCGGTGCCTCTATGCCGAGCAGAGCCAGAGCGTTCCTCAGCACCTGCTTCGTGGCCAGCACAAGGAGCAAGCGCTCCTCCCTCACTCCATCCTCCGCTTTGAGGACAGGGTGGTCCATGTAGAACTTGTTGAAGAGGCTCGCCACCTCGTTCGCGTACCATGGAATCAAATGCGGCTTGATGTCCTTTCCTGCTCCCTCAATTATCTCCGGGAACCTTGCAAGGAGCTTTATCAGCTCCTTTTCCCTGTTGGTGAGCTTTGAGAAGTCAGACCTCTTGAGGAGCTCCTCCCACTCAACACTAACGCCGCTTTCCTCGGCCTTCCTAAGGATTGAGGCGCAACGTGCGTGAGCGTACTGTACGTAGGGGGCGCTCTCTCCCTCGAAGTTGAGCACGTCCTCCCAGCGGAAGGTGATTATCTTGTCCGGGCTGTACTTGACAAGGTTAAAGCGAACAGCACCGACGCCGACGGCTTCCGCTATTTTTTCTTTCTCCTCCTCGCTTAAGTTGGGATTCTTCTCCTCGACGAGCTCCTTTGCCCTCCTAACCGCCTCGTTGAGAACCTCATCAACGGTGAAGCCAACCCAGGTCCCTTTCCTTCCGCTGAACTTGCCCTCTGGCCTCACAACGTGCTCGTAAGCGAGGTGGTGGAAGTTCTGAGCCGAGTCCTCAAAGCCAAGGAGCTGAAGGGCGTACTTTATGGCCATCTGCGGGTGCTTCTGCTCGGCGCCGATGACGTTAATGACTATATCCGCTTTACCAAACTTTCCGGACATCTCCTCGCCGTCGGGGGCCGTCGTCCAGGTCTCGTGGTCTTCCAGCCTGTCCCACGGTTTGTAAAGCATGTCTGAGCTAACCTTGCCAAACTTCCAGAGGTGATAGGCTATGTCCTTGCCGGTGTAAGTTGCCGTCCCATCGCTCCTCTTAAGGACGAGGAAGGGGTTTTTCATGTCAGGGAAGAGCTTTCTGAGGTCCATCACGAAGGCTCCTTTGTATTTACCTTCCTCAGCCCAGAAGAAGTTGGGATTGCTCTCGATAAGGCCGTAGGCCTCCTCAAAAATGCCGCTCCTCATTATGTCGCTCTCCCAGCTGAGGAGGTCGTAGGTGATATTCATCCTATAGGTCGTCATCATCTGAGCCTTAACGACTCTCTCGGCAAGCTTCCTTCCGATTTCGGCTATCTCGTTGTCACCCTCCTCAAGCTTCTTCATAAGCTCGCGGACTTCTTTATCCACCTCAGGATTCCCCTCTATGCGCTTGTTAACCTCGACGTAAAGAAGGCCCATAACGTGGTCTATAACGTCTTCCTTGACTCCCTTCTCCCTAAGCTCTGCCTCGAGCCGTTCAAACTCTTCTTTCAGGTTGAGGTATCCCCAGAGAACCTGGGCGAACTGAACGCCAAGGTCGTCAATGTAGTTCTGAACCTCAACGTTGTAGCCCAGGGCGCGCATAATCCTTGCCATCGTATCTCCGAGAACAGCGTTCCTCGCGTGACCCATGTGAAGAGGCTTGGTCGGATTGACGGAAGTGTGCTCTACAATGACCTTCCTGCCCTTCCCAAACTCGCTCTCACCGTAGTGCTCGCCCCTTTTGAGAATCTCACTGACTAGGTCCTTTCCAAAAGCCTCGTAATTTAGGTAGAAGTTTATGTAGCCGTTTACAGCCTTGACGTCGCTTACTTCCCCAGGAAGCTTGTCTTTAATGCGCTCAACTATCTCGTCCGCTATTAGTTTGGGCGCCTTCCTGAAGACCCTCGCAAGCTGGAAGGAAACCGTCGTGGCAAAGTCGCCGAACTCGATGTTTGGAGTCTCATCAAAGGTTACCTCACCTTCCCACTCCCTGCCGCTCTCCTGGAGCATCTTCTTAAGTTCTTCCGTTAAGATGAGCCTGACCTTCTCTTTAACCTCAGTGTATCCCATTCCCACCACCGCAACCACTTATACCCAACCTTTAAAAAGTTCTCCGCGGGATTTACTTTGGGGATGGGTATGAAGCACCACGTCGGTGAGCACAAGGCCAAGAAGGGCCTGATAAGAATAGAGTTCGACGAAGAGAAGGGGATAGCCGAGAACGTCAAGATAACTGGGGACTTCTTCATGCACCCAGAGGAGGCTATCCACGACCTTGAAAGAGAGCTTGAGGGCCACAGGCTGGAGGAGCTCGAGCAGATCATCGACGAGTTCTTTGCCGTCAGGATGGACATAGAGATGCCCTACGTGAACGTCGAGGACTTCAAGATAGCCCTTAAGAATGCCCTTAAGAAGTGAGGGTGAGCGAGGTGCCCGGATCAAAAAAGGGCTCTCCCGCAAGAACTTTCCTTCTTCTACTCCTAGTGTTCATCGCGGCGTCCTTTTTGGGCTACGCCTTCGCCCTTGGCAATCCCGACGTAGCTATAGATGCCGTCAAAAAAATAGCCGAAGAAATCGGGCCAATTTCAGATTCCAGCTTCAAGAACTTTGTTCTAATATTCACCAATAACTCCATGGTTGCTCTTTTCATGATGCTCTCGGGCCTGCTTTTTGGCCTCGGCCCCTGGTTCATAATGGCCTTTAACGGCTTCATTGTCGGCTTGGTTGTAAGAGCTATCCAGCTTACAGGGGAGCTCTCGACGGAGCAGATAGTCCTTGGGATAATCCCTCATGGGGTCATCGAGATTCCAGCCCTGGCTGTGGCAGGAGTTGCGGGTATAATATGGTACAGAGAAATAGTCCATGGGGATGAAGAAGCCGGGGAAAGATTCAGAAGAGGGGCAGTAAAGGCTCTGAGGCTTCTTGCTCTCTCAATACTACTTCTCCTTGTTGCGGCGTTCATTGAGGCCTACATAACTCCGAGCATCGCCGGAATTGGCTGATTCTTCCACTTTCATTGTCCTGAATGTTCCAAACTCCTCGTAGGTTTCTATCTCCTTGAGAATGACATCCATCGGATTCTCAAAGCCACTGATGACTGTTCTTATGTATGTCCTGTAGCTTCCGTTCAGCTCCATCATGCGCTCGGCCATCATCGCGACCTTTACCGGATCTGTGGAGTGAAACTTAACCCCTTTCTCGACCAGCCATTTTGTAACCGCAAGGAGCCTGCCGGGATACGTTGAGATAGTTGGCGTGCCAAGAGCTATGGCCTCCCTGTTCATCGTTCCACCGGCACCTATCATCAACCTGGCGTAGTATAGCAGGCTGAGGCTGTCCACAGATTTCTCCGGAATTATGACGTTGGAAAATCTCTCAAACCTTCTTTTCTGCTCCTCTATTCTCGGAAAGAGAACTATAGGAACGTCTGGCAGCACTGGAATAATGTCCTCAAGGACACTCTTCTCGGAGCCGTTGAAATAGTTAGCTTTTATGGGCTCGGTACGCATCACTATGTAGCCGTTCTTTTTCACACCAAGCTCTTTGAGAACTTTTCTGTCGGGAACGAATCCGTAAAGATGGGCAAGCTCTGAGAACCCCTTAACCGGGCGCATGCCGTTTGGATCGGCCCCGCATTTGAGCAGCTCGTAGGCGTCTATTGCAATTGGGTAAAGCAATAGACTGGTATATGGAAGGATGAGCTTGTTCTGTGCAACTGCCGTCTCGTTATCGACGAAGCCGATGGAGGGAATCTTGAGCCCAAAAGCAACTCTCGGTGCCTCGGCAGAGTGCTTGTAGAGTGCCAGATCCGGCTTCTCTTCAATGATAAGCTTGGAAAGCTTGTACATCCTTTCAGTGCTTGCAAGGAGCTTGCCCTCCAGGGTTGCGCCGCCATGCTTGCCGACGACGTAGTAATCGAATCCCAACATGTCCAGAATGCCGGTTAATCCATCGAACTCACGGGTGGTAATGAGAACCTCGTGACCGGATTTCTCCAGCTCCCTGATTATACCCTTGAAGAAGTGAGCGTGAGGAGCGTTCGTGATGTCTATCCATACCTTCATTCCACTCACCTATCTACTGGACAACCCTGTTCAATATAAGACTTTCCCAAAAAACGGTTGTGAAGCCTTCTTTTCAAAGTTTTTCAGTAGGAGTTTAGGCCAAAAGAACGTTTAAAACGCTTTCTTTCGATGAAATTGACGTGATGAAAAAACAAAAAACAGGTAAGAGCCCACAGGAGGGCAAAAATTCTCCCAGAGTCACTCACATCGCAGAAATCAGTCCAGAAATCGTTTTTTGGAAAAGGCTTTTATTGAGAGACGTCTCCCACTGAGGATAGGTGAGAGGCATGCTAGAAAAGATGATAGAGGAAAGAACAGCGGAGATAGCAGTCATAGGCCTCGGATATATCGGCCTCCCAACGGCCATAATGTTTGCCAACGCGGGTTTTAGGGTTATAGGCTACGAGATACGGGAGAAGGTCGTTGAGAAGATAAACTCCGGAAAAGCACACATAATCGAGCCGGAGATAGATGAACTCCTTAGAAAAGCCATTGAAAGCGGCAACCTGAAAGCGACCTCAAATCCAGAAGAGATAAGAGAAAAGGACGTTTACATAATCTGCGTCCAGACTCCCCTGAAGGAAGATAAAACGCCCAATCTAAGCTATCTCGAGAGTGCAGTGGAGACCGTTGCAAAGGCTATGAAAAAAGGCTCGCTCATTATCATAGAGAGCACGGTCCCGCCGCTTACCACAGTGAAGATGGCGGAGTTGATTGAAGCGATCACTGGACTCAAACCCGGGGAGGACTTCTACATGGTTCACGCCCCAGAGAGGGTCATGCCGGGGAGGATATTTAAAGAGCTCATTTACAATTCAAGAATCTTTGGCGGAATAACTCCCGAGAGCGCCGAACTCGCCGAGAAGCTTTACCGTTCCTTTGTTAAGGGACAAACCTTCAAGACCAACTCCACCGTCAGCGAGGTAGTCAAGCTCATGGAGAACACCTTCCGCGACGTAAACATCGCTTTGGCCAACGAATTCGCTTTCTTGGCCCATCAGTATGGAATAAACGTTTTTGAGGCGATAAAGCTGGCCAACACCCACCCGAGGGTTAAAATCCATGTTCCAGGAATAGGCGTCGGCGGACACTGCCTGCCGAAAGATCCTCACCTTCTCGTCTGGCCTGCGAAGGAAGACTTCGGCTTGATAAAGCTGGCAAGAGAGATAAACGACAGCATGCCGCTCTTCACGAAGGACCTGCTCTTTGAGGCTCTCAGGACGATAAACCTGCAGCCCGAAGAGGCAATTGTAGTTATCCTTGGTCTGGCCTACAAGGGAAACAGTGATGACACCAGGAATTCACCGGCCTTTGCCTTTATGGACGCCATAAATGAGGATGTTAAAGAGGTTAGAACTTACGATCCCTTCGTAAAAGGGACTCATGAGAGCATAGAAGATGCTGTTAAAGGCGCAGATGCAATAGTCATAGCAACCGACCATACGACCTTCAAATCCCTCAACTGGGAAGAGCTCGGAAAGCTGATGAGAAACAGAATCCTCATCGACGGCAGGCACATCGTAGAAGATCCGCCCAAGGGGTTCATCTTCAAAGGCCTTGGGAGGGGAGAGTATTGAAACCGGCCTTCGTATTCGGAACGAGGCCGGAGATAATAAAGCTTGCTCCTGTTATCAGAGCATTCGAGGAGAGGGGTGTTGAGCCCCTTTTAATCCATACCGGCCAGCACTATGACTACGAGATGAGCAGTGTATTCCTCGAGGAGCTAGAACTCAGGAGGATAGACTACCACCTTGAAGTTGGTTCTGGAACACAGGCCGAACAGACGGGAACGGCAATGATTAAGATTGAAAAGGTCCTGATGGAAGAAAAGCCCGACGTCACGCTCGTTCAGGGCGATACGAACACCGTCCTTGCCGGCGCACTGGCAAGCGTCAAGCTGAGAATCCCAGTTGCCCATGTTGAAGCTGGCTTAAGGAGCTTCGACAGAACGATGCCGGAGGAGATAAACAGGATTTTAGCGGATCACGCAAGTGAGGTTCTCTTTGCCCCGACGGAAGAGGCAAGAAAAAACCTCGAACGCGAGGGCATAACTGAGAACGTTTACGTCGTGGGCAACACCGTTGTTGACGCAGTCCTCCAGAATGCAGAGATAGCCGAGAGGAAAAGCGACGCCCTCGAAAGGTTCGGCCTCAAACCCAAGGAGTACATACTTCTCACCGCCCACAGAGCTGAGAACACGGACAGCAAAGAGAATCTCAGAAGGCTCTTGGAAATCCTTGAGGCGCTGCCGGTTAAGGCTGTCTATCCCATGCATCCTAGAACGAGGAAGAAGCTCGAGAGTTTTGGCCTCTGGGAACGTGTTGAGGCGATAGAGAACCTTATCGTCACGAAGCCGCTTGGATATCTCGACTTCCTAAAGCTCCAGAGGAACGCGAAAATAGTCATGACTGACTCGGGAGGTGTTCAGGAGGAGAGCATAATCCTCAACGTACCGTGCCTGACCCTCCGCTACAACACTGAGAGGCCAGAGACAGTGAAAGCCGGCGGCAACGTCCTCGTTGGTCTCGAAAAGGAGAGAGCCCTGGGCTACGTCGAGAGACTTCTGAGCGATGAGGAGTTCTACAAGAAGATGGCGAGTGCTCCAAATCCCTTCGGCGACGGAAAATCCGGACAGAGAATAGCTGAAATTCTGCTTGAGCTTTACGAAAAAGGAGAGCTGAGGGTCAGAAACTCAAGGTTCATCTGAGGGCTTCAAAGTCATCGCCCACTTTTCTACCTCTCTAGCCACCTCCTCCGCCAGAACGTCCCAGCAGTCATTGCCGCTGAGCTTTCCGGTTCTGACCTCCAGCACGTTCCAGTAGACAACTGCCAGGGAGTAGTTCCCGCCCAAGGAGTTTCCTCTGTCCATGGCCACGTTGAAGAGGTCCTTCGCAAAGAACCTCAAGTCGTCAGTTTTGGTTGAATCCCCCGAGTACCTTTCCTCGACGGAGAGATAGCTGCCCATGTCGCCGTTTGAGTTCATGTAGATGAGGACACTGGCGTAGCAGCTCTCGTAGTAAACATTGTTCTCGTGGCCGTGGAAGGGGATGGATATTATCACGACCGGGTTGTTTATTTTGTCGGGCGGATATTTCCCTGGGAACACTATAATGGGCCTGACATGGCTGAAGTCTGCCCAGAGATTGCGGGACGCGAAAACGTCCCCGAGGGCGCTTTTGAGGGAGTTCTCAAACCTTTCATGGCCAAGCTCGGGATAGATGTCGTAGACCAGTTCCAGCTCGAGGGGCATGTCAATCGTCACCCTGCTGGACGTACTAACGTTCGAGAGGTGGTTGAACTCTCCCTTTGATTCCCAGCTCACGGACGTGCTAGTTGAGAGATAGCCTACGAGAAGAAAAACAACAGCGAAGGTAATAAAAATTAGTCTGCCAGTACTGTTCATTCCCCTGTCCCCCGCAGGTTCTCAACCGCATCCACCAACGCTTTAGCCGTCTGTCTGAGAAGATAGTCCTCGTAACCCCTCAGGCCCAGGATACCCTTTGAATCATCGGTAATCGTGACGATCGTATACGCCTGGACTTCTCCCGGGATGTCCGAGACAAAGGTTATCAGGGCTTTTCTCTTGTCTGTGGCGTTCAGATACTCGAGGTAGTGCTTTGGCCTTCCAAGGCTTGAGTAGACTGCGACAGCTTTGACTGAACCTCTGGCCTTCACCAGAGTGTAGCTTATGTTCACGCCCTCCACCCAGACGGCTAGGAACTGACCATCGCATTCAACTGGGGTACTCAGTGGCAGGATCCTGTAGCCTCTGGCCTTCAGCTCTTTGACTACGAACTTTCCAAAAGCGGAGTCTGAATAGACGCAGAAACCTTCGTTGAAGGTGGCGTTGGCGCTTCTAGTGGCACCAACTTGAGTGCCAGAATGTGTCTCTGACTTAGCTAGGGTGAAGTTCCCGAAGTAGAAAAGCAGAGAGAGAAGAACCAGAGAAACCGCCACGATTTTCCATGACTTTTTCATCTTCAGCCCCCTATACACTCCTCAGGAAATTAAGTTCGAAGGCGATTTCTTCCGATATCATCCTCCAGGGATTGCCATCTTCGGCAATGCCAACCTTTGACCAGAGGTTTTCCCAGTACGCAACCCCCATAACGCCTGGAAGTCTATTAATCACTGAGTTCTGCTGTGCTGTCATTGAGATAACCTCTGCAATACTTTCAGTGTCCAATAGATTTGTTCCTTCTACCCTTTTGAGAGCCCCCTGAAAGCTCTCAATATCTCCAGCGTAGGAGTAATAGAGCACAACGTAAGCGTAGGCTCCCTTATAAAGAATGCCCCCGGTTTTCCTGTAACGAGAGCGTAGGCGATTATTACCCTCCCTTTGAGGTTCACTTCAACGGGATCGTTTCTCCAAAGAACGGGGGTGAGGTTGTACGCCTTCACCTTCTCTGAGAGCGCCTTCTCGAGTTCAGTTTTCAGTGGCTCATCCGCCATAACGATTATGTACACGATTCCTGGATCCTCTGGAGCGTTTGTAACGTTGCCATCGAGAAACAGTGAAGGTCCTGAGATGTGCTCTCCATAATAATCCGAGAGAACTGTGTTTTCTGTCGCAAGGATAAGGGACATCCAGACACCCAATAAGAGGATTACTCCAAGAACTAGCACAAGTGTGCGCCTCATGACTACCCACTCGAGTATAAAAGAATAAGACGCCTTTAAATAATTTGTGGTCAGATTGGGGTTGCTATGTAAATCCCATGCCTCGTTCTCACTATCTTGATTTTTATCCTGTCACCGACCTCGGCATCTGTATTGATGACCTCGATAAGCCTGTTCCTGGCTTTTGCCAGCATCTCACCCTGGATTCTGCCTGGCAGAACAACCTCGGCCCTTACAACTTCCCCCGGCCTGAAGGCAAGGGGGATGAATTCACGCTTCTCCATGCCGAAGTGGTGAGGCTTCAGGACGAGGGGCTTCATGCCGGTCTTCTGCTCCAGCTCGCGGAGCCACTCGTAAAACTTTTTGAACGGCACGAGCTTGGCTATAGTTGGATTCCTGCCGAACTTGTAGGGGATGTAGTTCTGGAAGCCAAGAGCAGGCCATCTCTTACCCGCCCCAATCCTCCTCGCGAACTCTATGAAGGCCTCGGCCTCGTTGTCGTTGATGCCGAAGATTATCACTGGGGCAATGAGCACGTCCACTCCAGCGTTTACCAGCGCCTCGGCCATGTCCAGGACATGCTGAAGGTCGTAGTCCTTCCGCCCCATAAGCATCTTGGCCTTCTCTGGGTCGAGGGAGTGGAGTGAGAGATTCACCCTATCGAGACCTGCCTCAGCAAGTTCTTCCACGAGTCTATCGTTTAGCAGAGTCCCGTTACTCTGCATCGAGATTACCCTAACGTTCGGATGCTCTCTCAAAGCCTGAACGAGCTCCACGCGGAAAGGATAGAGAAGTGGTTCTCCCTGACCGTCTAAGTGTGCCTCAAGACCTTTTCCCTTGATTTGAGCGACGTCGTCAAACCACTTTATCAGGTAATCAATATCAACCACATAGTCGAGCTTTCTGGTTCTTGAATAGGGCCCCTCGTCAACAGAGCAGAAGATGCAGCTCAGGTTGCAGCCGCTCACACCCCTAATTTGGATGAGATTAGTTCCCCTATCTATTAAGCCAAAAGCGTTGTAACCAAGTAAAGGAACGTCCATCCCCTCGTGAATGTAGAGAACCTTTCGATTTGTGTACCTGTTTCTAAGAAGGGCGCCGAGGTTGTTCTGAATGTATATTGCAATGTACTTTTCGACGTCGGAATAATCGGTATCGATAATAAGCGCACCATCCCTCGCGGTAACCTCTGGCTTCACGCGATATTTTCGCTTTATAACCTGAATCAGCTCACTCTTTTCAAACTCGGCATAGAGAGTATCTCGCCAGATTAGTCTTACACTCTCGCCGAGATCTTCAAAGTACGTATGGGGGAGCTTGACTTCAATCATGATTCCCGGTTTCCTAAACGCCTTTTAAAAATTCGTCGATGGATAAAAAATCCGTCACATGATGGAATCTCAAAGACTCCCCCGCCTAAAGATTTTTAAGGGAAGACCTTTTGCCATCATGCGGGCATGGAAACATTTTAATATTATTGAATTAAACAGTCTATCGATGGACTACCATGGGTGATTGATCATGTGGGGAAAGATTGAGCATTACTTTGATGAATATCCCGTCAGAAAGCAGATTGCCAAAACGCTTCTCAAGTATGGCCTTCGCGTCTCTGACGACATGAAGATTAAAGCGGGCGACATAGAGGTTCCATACACCAAGATAGCCAAGGCCCTTGACGTGGACAGAAGGGTCGTCAAGGAGACCGTCGGCATGATACTCAAGATACCCGAGCTGAAGGAGATATACACCAACCTCGAGCCAACCGTTCACATGAAGTACGTCGGGAGGCATGTTGGCTACGGCGTCATTGAGATCGAGCCCGAGCCGAGGGCGATAGGAATACTCGCCAAGATCGCTCAGAAGATCGCCGAGAGGGACATCAACATTATTCAGGTAGTTGCCGAGGATCCGGAGCTGTATCCTGAAGCAACACTCACCATCATCACCGAGAAGCCAATTCCCGGGGACCTGATAAACGAACTCTCCAAGCTTGAGGGCGTCAAGAGGATTTCAATTTATTGAACCCTCTCTTCTCCTGTAATTTGTTGATTGAAGTTTTCCTCAACTTTCTCAACTTTTAGTAAACAAATTTGAGAAGTTCATGACTTCTATAAAGTCATGCGTCCCAAAGGACTCTTCTTAACATCATAGAACAAATCTGCCGTCTCTATTTTAACCAAAAGTTTTAAACCTTTGTTCTTCGCTGGTAAGGTTTATAAGTCATTGTTTTAAACCTAAAATTAGCTTCGCTTAACTCTGTTGGGAGCACTTCCATCAACCACTGGAGGGTTGCTGAATGGGAGAAGCAAGCAAGATAAGCCGCTACCTGTACACGGTTATCGTGCTGTTCCTGATATGGCTGTTTCTAACGGCTAGTTTAGATCCACAAGAACTCGGATTCGGCCTGCTACTGTCTCTAATCGTCGGAGCCTTCACCTACGAGATATTCACCACCAATGGCCTCGCAAACCTGCATCCAAAGAGGATCGCCTACGCAATAGCTTACATACCCTACTTCCTCTGGGCAATGATCATGGCCAACCTCGATGTTGCATACAGAGTTCTTCACCCCAAGAGACCCATAAACCCAGGAATTGTTGAGTGCAGAACTGTTCTCAAGAGCGACGTTGGGAAGCTCAGCCTTGCGAACTCAATAACCCTGACGCCCGGAACCATAACCCTCGACGTTGACGGTGACAGGTACTTCATCCACTGGATAGACGTCAAGGATGATTCCGTTGAAGGCGCTTCTAAGAGCATAACCGAGCCCTTTGAAAAGTTCCTGAAGGTGATCTTCGGATGATAGGGATAAACGTTTATCTCGCCCTGATAGCGATAGCAACGCTCCTCAGCATGTACAGGATCTTCAGAGGACCAACGACAGTGGACAGAATCGTGGCTGTTGATATAATGACAACCATAACCACCGGACTAATGGTGCTCTTCGCGCTCTACTACCAGAGAATGATATTCCTCGACGTTGCCCTGGTATACGCGATTCTGGCCTTCGGTGGAGTCATGGCATTCGCGCGCTACATGGAGGGAGGCCTATGAGCGCTCTTACGGTGATCGGAGAAGTTCTCGTCTTGCTGGGGGCGTTCTTCTACTTCCTATCAGCCCTAGGTCTGATCAGGATGCCCGACGTTTACAACAGGATGCAGACCTCGACCAAGAGCGCCACCCTTGGTTCTCTGGGTGTCATAGTTGGTGTCGGAATTTGGGCTCTCGGGACCGACTTCGGAAGCGCGGCATGGCTCACAAAGACCATTGTCATCGCTGTGTTCCTCCTGCTTACCAACCCAATAAGCGCCCACGCACTCATAAGGGCAGCGTACAAGAGCGGAATCCCACTGTGGGAAGGCAGCATCGTCGACAAGTACAGTGAGCACCTCGAGGCGAAGGTCAAAGCCGAGGAAACCCCCGAAGAAACTGATGAAACCGGAGAGGGTGGTGAGGAATGAACCTCGCGTATTACATCCCCCACTTAATAGTTGCGATCATGGTAGTCTCCGCAATACTCGCCGTCGAGTGGAAGGACATACTAGCTGCCGCCGTCGGAATGGCAGCCGTCAGCCTGTTCGCCTCACTGCTGTTCTTCTTCCTGCAGGCTCCGGACGTGGCTATGACCGAGGCAGCAATAGGTGCTGCACTCAGCGGTGCCGTGTTCATATTCGCCATTAAGAGAACCCAGAGGTTCGAGACGGAGGAAGAAGAAAAGCCCGGGTGGTGGGTGAGATGGTAGTCAAGCGTGCTTTGGCAATAATCACACTCCTCATCATAGGGTACTGGCTGGCTCAGGGGTTGGCCGGGGTCCCCTTCGGCGAGGACAAGATGCTCGTCGGCCAGTACTATCTCGACAATGTGAAACAGCAGACCGGCTCTGTTAACGCCGTCACCGCCGTCGTCGTCAACTACCGCGGATTTGATACCCTTGGTGAGGTCACCGTCCTGTTTATAGCATCTACTGGCGTTGGAGCCCTGCTCTGGAGAAGAAAGAAGGAGAGAACCGCAAAGACCGAGGGCTCAATAGTTCTCACAACCGGAACGAGGCTGCTCTTCCCCTTCGTGATGCTCTTCGGTGCCTACATCTTCATTCACGGACACCTCACCCCGGGTGGAGGATTCCCAGGAGGAGCCACCATTGCCACTGCCTTCCTGCTGCTGTACCTCGCGTTCATAACCTACGAAATCCCACACAGGGGCTTTGAGGTCACTGAGGGCCTAGCTGGCATGAGCTACGTCGCCGTTGGTCTAGTTGGTCTCGCAATAGGCGGTTACTTCCTCTTCGACTGGATATGGCAGACCTGGCAGTTTGGCTGGGACAACGTCGGTAGACTGCTGAGCGGTGGCTTCATACCAATAATCTACACCATCATCGGCATTAAGGTCGGCACGGAGCTCAGCGGAATCATCGACAACATGCTCAAGGAGGAGGTGAGCGAATGATAAGCGTCTACTACTTTGGTGCGATAGCGCTCATCCTCGTAGGCCTCTACGCAATCCTGGTGAAAAAGAACCTGCTCAAGATTCTCATAGGCCTCAGCATAATGGAAACGGGTGTTAACCTGCTACTCATCAGCATTGGCTACGTGAGCGGCAAGAGCGCCCCAATACTGAGCGAAGGAATAGGTCCGAGCCAGGCAGTTGACCCGATTCCGCAGGCATTGGTTCTCACGGCGATAGTTATTGGAGTTGCCACCACCGCCATGGCCCTTAGCGTTGCCATACTGATTTACGAGAAGTACGGAACCCTTAACGTTGAAGAGATAAGGAGGTTGAGAGGATGAACGGGCAGTACGCTGCTCTGCTCATAGCGTTACCCCTCATCAGCGCGTTCTTCGTCCCCGTGTTTAAGGGAATGGGAAAGAACGCCGTCAGGTACTTCCTGATCCTAGTTACCGCCCTCCAGACTGGAATAGCCGCATGGGTCTTCAAGGAGGTCTATACTACTGGCCAGCCAATAATAGTCATCGCCGGCGGCTGGAAGCCACCCGTTGGAATCAACCTCTACCTCGGCCATTTCGCGGCGCTCTTCGTACTCATAATAGCAGTCGTTAGCCTCTTCACTTCGATCTTCAGCATCAGCGCGGTCAAAACCGAACCCATCGACAAGTATGCCATGCTCTTCCTCCTGCTGATGCTTGGTGCCACCGGAATGATAGCGACCGGTGATATATTCAACCTCTTCGTCTTCATGGAGATAACGGCAATAACTGCCTACGCCCTCACGGCCTACAACAAGACAGGTGAATCGGCCGAAGCGTCAATGAAGTACATCATCCTCGGTGGAATCGGTTCAAGCTTCTTCCTCATCGGTGTCGCTTTAATCTACGGCTCCCTCGGAACCCTCAACATGGCCCAGATAGCCCAGCTCGCAGCAACTATGGATCCCACCGTAGCCCAGGTCGGCCTCGCGCTCATAATTCTTGGTCTGGCCGTCGAGGCTGAGCTCTTCCCACTCAACGCCTGGGCGCCCGACGCTTATCAGGCAGCACCGCACCCAATCACCGTCATGTTCTCCGCCTTTGTCGTCAAGGCTGCCCTCTACGCCATGGCGAGGATTATCTACCTCATGCAGGTCGTCGAGAGCTGGGGCTCAGTGCTCAGGCTTCTCATCGTAATGGCCGCCCTCACCGTCGTCGTTGCCGAGCTGGCAGCGCTTAGGCAGAAGAACGTCAAGAGGATGATAGCCTACTCCAGTATCGCCCAGATAGGCCTCATAGCACTCGCCTTCGCCCTCGGCACTCAGGCCGGCGTTGACGCTGGTGTCTTCCACATGATCAACCACGCGATAGTCAAAGTTCTCCTGTTCCTCGCCGTCGGCTACGTGGCGATAACCCTCGGCGGTGCAGAGCTGGAGAAGTTCCAGGGACTCGGCAGGAGGATGCCGCTCACGGCCTTCGCTATCTCAGTTGGTGCAGTAGCCACCATCGGAATACCGCTCTTCAACGTCTTCTGGAGCAAGATCAGAATAATCCTTGCGACCCTGAACGTCGGCTACACCTGGGCGGCAGTACTTGTACTTTCAGCGAGCGTCGTGGAGGCGGTCTATTACTTCAGGCTGCTCCACGCCATATGGTTCGAAGGAGAGGGAGAGAGGATCAGCGAGAGCATGGTCATCGGCCTCATGATGTTCTTCCTCGCGGCTTTGGTGGTCGTCATAGGAGTCTACCCGGACTACGTTTGGGAGCTCGCCAGGAAGGCTGGGGAGGACATCTTCAACGTGGCCCAGTACGTTAAGAACGTTCCACTGATGGGGGTGGGAGCATGATTAACGAACTCATCGTTATCATTTTCGCGCCTCTGATTGCTGGCGTTATCGCCTGGGCGCTTGACATCAAAGTTATTAGAGAGCTGCTCGGCGTTGCCGGTGCAGCCCTTCCCCTAGCTTACCTCATCAAGCTCTATCCAACCGTTGATGCCGAAGGAATGATACAGTACACGCTGAACTTTGCCGGCTTCACCCTTGAGTTCACATTAACCCACATGAGCTGGATATTCGCTATGATAGCCGGTGTTGTTGGCCTTGCCGCAGTGCTTGGAATGGTCTCAACCTCAAAGAACGGCTACGAGTGGCTGTTTGCCCTGATGAGCCTCACCGGCGTCTACGGCATCTTCATAGCCTACGACCTGTTAGGGTTCTTCATCTTCTGGGAAATCATGACCTTCGGAAGCTTCATGATGGTCCTCAAGTACAACAGGGAGGCCTCACTCAAGTACTTCGTGCTCAGCGTTATCGGAGCCTACGCGATGCTCATAGCGATAGGCATAATCTACGCCAAAGTCGGCTCCTTCAGCTTTATAGAAGTTTACAGAGCGTTCTCACAGGACGCGGCACTGGCGGCTGTCGGCTCATCTACCATCTTTAGCAAGGGCGAAATTGCGTTAATCTTCGGTCTCTTCCTGGTCGCCTTTGGCGTTAAGGCCGGGATGTTCCCGCTTCACGTGTGGGCGCCCGATGCCTACAGCGAGACCAACCAGAGCTACACCGCGATGTTCAGCGGCGTCCTCAGCAAGACTGGCGTTTACGGATTTATCCTCATCTACATGCTCATAGGCTACCGCCTGCTCTACGAATTCGGAACGATTAGAACCGTCCCCAAGTTCGGCTACATCATAGCATTTCTCGGTGGTCTAACCATTATCGTCGGCGGCATCCTCGCGGCGCTCCAGGAGGACATCAGGAAGCTCTTCGCCTACTCCAGTATAAGCCAGATAGGTTACATCCTAGTGGGCATAGGTGTTGGGACTGCATTGAGCATTGAAGCCGCCATTTACCACGCCATAAGCCACGCCCTCTTCAAGGGACTGTTCTTCCTCATAGTGGCCACCATAATCTACCGCACCGGGAAGACGGAGTTCAAGGACATGGGCGGACTGGCAGAGAAGATGCCAGTAACATTTGCGATGGCCTTTGTAGCAATACTCAGCCTCGCTGGAATTCCGCCGATGGTCGGCTTCGCCAGCAAGTGGCTAATCTTTGAGTCGGTCATAAGCCAGAACATGCCAATACTCGGTGCGATGGTGTTCTTTGGAAGTGCCGTAGGTTTCGTCTACCTCATCAGGTTCACCTACGCAGTCTGGTTCGGTCAGAGGCCAACCGACCTTGATGACACCAAGGACGCTCCATTGCCCCTTGCCATAGGCATGGGCATACTTGCGGTGCTCAACGTCGTCTTCGGTGTCGCTCCAGGTCTTGTGGCCCAGGAGTTAAACAAGATATTCGGCAGAGAGGTCATCGGTGGAACTATATGGGAGCTGAACCTCGGCTTCGGTAAGTACAACGGCCTCCTCCTCACTGTCTGGTTTGTGGTCGGCATGCTCATTGCGGCCATAGTCTACTTCATGGGGGCAGGCGTGAGAAAAGTCCCCGTTACGGACACCTACCAGTCAGGAAACCCAGTAACGATGGAGTACAACCTCACCATCAGGAGGAACTTCTTCCTTCCGCTCAAGGAGGCCCTGTCCTTCTGGCTCAGAATGAGCTTTGACAGGTTCTACAAGGACGTTGGAAAGACTGTTGAGGACTTCGCCGAGACCATGAGGAACTACGTCTACAATGGAAACGTCCAGAGCTATGCCTGGTATCTTGCCATAGTCCTGTTAATCCTCGCTATGTGGGGGGTGTGAAGAATGCTTGAGGTAGCGCTGAAGGCTTTATTCCTCCTAATTTATGCGACCTTCGTCGGGTTCATGTTCATGGGAATAATCAGGAAAGTGAGCGCAAGGATACACAGAAGGGTAGGACCGCCAATCTATCAGCCCATACTTGACACCATCAAGTTCTTCGGCAAGAAGGAGAACATTACCCACGGATTAATCTACGACTTCGGCATCATCTACGCCCTTGGAGCTACGGTACTGGCTTTGTTCTTCATCCCGCTGGGAAGCGTCAGCATACTCAGGGCCTACGGGGACCTCATCCTCATCACCTTCCTCCTCGAGATACCGATGCTGGGAATAATGTTCGCTGCAATGAGCTCAGGAAACCCCTATGCAGGAATAGGCGCCCAGAGGGCCCTGCTTACTATGCTGGCCATTCAGGTGCCCCTCGGCTTCGCGATAATAGCACTCGCAGAGTTTTACGGAACCTTCAGCACCTACGAGATAGTCATGGCTCAGCAGATCAGCGGATGGAGTATAATACACCTGCCGCTCCTCTTAGCCGCCATAGCCTACGACATCGTCCTTCAGGCAATGTTCGGCAAGGAGCCCTTCGACATCATGATTGCACCAGGTGAAATCTCCCTCGGTCCGATGGTCGAGTTCGGCGGAAAACACATGGGAATACTCCAGATACAGCACGCCATAGCCCTCTTCGCGGAGACGCTGTTCTTCAGCAACATATTCCTAGGCGGAGCAGTTATTACTGCCTTTGCAAGCCCGATACTGAACACCATAGCCAGCCTTGCAATACTCCTCGTCAAGCAGATAGCGGTGCTCCTCATAGCGGTATTCGTCAGCACGATATTCCCGAGGTTCACGATTGACCAGGCGGCCAAGTTCTACTGGAAGTGGCCGACCATCATAGCCGCACTCGGAGCGATACTTGCAAGCCTGTGAGGTGATGAAAATGGTGGACTGGAGACTCTTTGAACCTCTCTTTAATTATGCGAGAAAGAAGAGCCTTTGGATTGTGTCGTTCTGTACCGGATGCGGCGGTATAGAGATGCCGCCCCTCATGACGTCAAGGTATGACCTAGAGCGATTCGGTATGATACCGGACCCGAGTCCAAGACAGTACGACCTCTTCCTCATCACGGGCTACGTTACGCCAAAGACCCTCAAAAGAATCATAATCACCTACGAAATGGCACCTGATCCAAAGTACGTCCTGGCGCACGGCTCCTGCCCGCTCAACGGTGGAATCTACTGGGACGCCTACAACGCTATCAAGCACCTCGACAAGTACATCCCGGTCGATGTCGTCATAGCCGGATGCATGCCGCGGCCAGAGGCAGTCATGGACGGAATCCAGAAGATAATGGAGATGATTGAGAACGGAACAGCAGACGGATGGAAGAGGTACAAGGAGAACTACGAGTGGTACAAGAAGAACCAGGACGAGCTCTTCGGCGAAGGATGGCGTGAGAGGGAAGCCAGAAGGTGGATCCCATGGCTGGTGGACAAGAAAAAGGAGGAGTGAACGAGATGGGGGAAGTTAAGTGGGAGAGAGAGCAGATGCTCGTTGACAAAATCCTTGAAAAAGCCCCCTACGCCGAGGGCAAGGTGCGGCGCGAACGGAGGATTGAGTTCAGCATTCCGGCAGACAGGATAAGGGACTTCCTCATGCTGCTCAGGGATAACGACTTCGAGCTCATGCTCCAGATAACGACCGTCGACTGGCCCAACGACGGTGAGCTTGAGCTCATCTATCAGATGTGGAGCGTGACCCACAGAACCCACGCCATGGTCAGAACACGGATTCCGAGGGATCTCGATAAGGCAAGGATGCCGACCGTCAAGGACATCTACCCTGTGGCTGAGACCTACGAGAGGGACGCCCACGACTTCTTTGGAGTCTACTTCGAGGGCAATGAGAAGATGGAGATGCCGTGGATCCTCGACGATACCGAGCAGGGGCTCTTCCCGCACAGAAAGGACTTCGACATGCTGACCTACGTGAAGAAGAAGTACAAGCTGCTCGACAGGTTCGATGAGGATAAGGACAACTACGTGATTTGAGGTGAGAGTTATGGTTTCACAGAATGAGCTCATTCGGGAAGCGAGAGAAAATGGGATGGATCTGCTCCCAATCGATAAGGACACTTACGAGTTGTTCTTTGGCCCACAGCACATGGCTACTGAGAACTTCAGCATAATCCTCAAGATGGACGGTCACAGGGTTGTGAAGGCTATAGCCAACCCCGGCTTCCTCCACAGGGGCTTTGAGAAGCTCGCCGAGTACAGGCCGTGGCACACGAACATAGCGCTCCTCCTTAGAATCTGTGTTCCAGAGCCAGACGTCCCCGAGGCAATATACTCAATGGCCGTTGATGAGATAATCGGCTGGGAGGTTCCAGAGAGGGCTCAGTGGATTAGAACAACCGTCCTCGAAATGGCGAGGGTTTCCGCATATCTGTTCTGGATAATGGGTCTCAGCTTCAAGCTCGGTGTCTACACTGCCGGTCAGTGGGCTGCTGCCTACAGGGAGAGGCTGATGGCCCTCTTCGAGCAGCTGACCGGTGCCAGGGTCTATCACATATACACCATCCCCGGCGGTGTCAGGAGGGACATTCCGGGCGACAAGTGGCTTCGCCAGCTCAAGGACACCGTCGAGTACATCAGGAGCAAGTTATCAGACTTCGACAACCTTGTCTTCGAGAACTACGTTGCCCACAGGAGGCTTGAGGGAATTGGAGTGATGGACAAGAAGTTTGCCCTCGCCGAAGGCGTCACTGGGCCAAACCTCAGAGCCACCGGCGTTCCCTACGACGTGAGGAGGGCAGATCCATACCTGCTCTATCCAGAGCTCGACTTCGAGGTTCCCGTCCTGAAGGAGGGCGATGCCCTCGCGAGGGCTTTGATAAGGCGCTTCGAGCTTGAGCAGGATCTTTACATCCTCGACCAGCTCCTCGAGATGGGACCGCCGAGCGGACCGTATAAGGTTGAAGATCCCAAGCTCAAGAATCTCCCGAGGTTTAAGGTTCCGGCTGGAGATGCATTTGCCCACGTGGAATCAACGAAGGGCGACTTTGGTGCCTATGTCGTCAGTGATGGAAAGCACAAGCCGTACAGAGTGCAGATAAGGGGCCCAAGTATAGCCCACGGAGTCAGGGTTCTCGAGCAGCTCTTGGTTGGAGCAAGAATAGCCGACGTCCCCGTGATATTGATGAGCCTTGACAACTGTCCACCAGACATTGACAGGTGATGAAAATGGAGGTTGATTTTAAGGTCGCCCCAGAGGAGAAAGTCAGGAAGAAGCCATCATTCATCAAGCCCTGGATGGGCCTCAAGTACCTCTTCAAGAAGCCCGTTACTATCAAGATACCCTACGAGAGGGTACAGATAGCTAAGGACTACAGGGGATTCCACACTCTAGACTGGAAGAAGTGTGTCGGCTGTAACTTCTGCGGCCAGATATGTCCGGCGAGGGCAATAGAGATGACCTGGATAGAAGTGGATGGCAAGATGGAGAAGAGGCCACATCCAAAGATAGACTATGGCAGGTGTACCTTCTGTGAGTTCTGTGTCGACGTCTGTCCACCTGGAGCGCTGGGCTTCATCGAGAACTACATCCTCACCACCGAGTGGAAGGACGAGGAGCTGGAGCTCTTTGACTGGGTTCCAATCCATCCAGACAAGTTCAGGGAGATAAACGAGAAGTTCCCCGACTACAGATTCCCGGTGGAGAAGATAGAGTTCAACAAGGAAACGAAGGAGGTCACCTACTACCTGAGAGACGGAGAGGTCATGAAGTTCAAGATACTCGGCTACGGCATCAGACCGCCGAAGCCACCGACAAAGCCTGCTCAGAAGGCAGCCGCAAAAGCAGCGGAAAAGAATGATACCAAGCCTGTTGAAAAGCCCACTGAGAAGAAGGAAGCTGGGAAGATAGAAGAAAAGAAAGAATGAACCTCTTTTTCCCATTAATTTCTTGCCATTTTTTCGAAATGATTTTAAGAAGTTCGTGAGTTATTAATTTGGTGGAATTCTATGGCAATAGACGTCAGAAATGAAAAGAACTTCGGTCTCTGGGGATCAATCTTAGCGCTCGTCGCGGCGTTTATGGGAGCAATACCCTACATCGGCGTCTTTGGAAGCACGCTATCACTGATTGCATTCATACTGGTCTTGCTCGCCCTGAAGGGAATCGGAGATAAGGTTGGTGATGAGAGGCCTTTCAAGTATTACCTCTACAGCGTCATTGTGGCCATTGCGGGAGTAGTATTCGCAATAGTTCTCATCTTGATTGGAGCAATAACACTGCCGAAAGGCGGCATGAATGATCCCTATGAGACATTCGGTATAGGGATGGTTCTGCTCGGCATCATACTCATAATCGCCGTGTTTATACTGGCAGTATACTTCCAGAAGCAGGCGTGGGAGGTCATGTACGAAATAACCGGGGTAGAAGAGTTCCAGAAGACCGCCAAATGGCTCTGGTGGGGTGCGTTAACACTCATAATACTCATAGGCAGCATCCTGCTGCTAATTGCCGCAATCTACCAGATAATAGCGTTCTCCAACATGCCTGAGGAGCTTGAGTTCAGAGGAACGTACAGGAGTCCCATCTACTAATTCCTTTTTCTTTTCTCAAAAATTGAAAGATCAAAGGAGCCTGTCAAGGATTATTGCCGTCAATGCTCCAACCGCCATGCCTGACTCAAGTATGCTGGAAACTATCTCCGGAAAGTGGGCGAGGAATTCTGCCGGAAGCTGCGGTGCTCCAAGGCCGGCTACGAGAGCTGCAGCCAGTATAAGTGTGTTTCTGTCGTTGAGCTCGACCTTTTCGGTTATCAACCTAAGCCCTGTGACGCTTATCATGCCATAGAGAGCCAAGGTGAGACCGCCGAGCACTGGGGCCGGCATCGATGCCAGAACCCCCGCAAACTTGGGAACCAGCGACAGAAGGATTAGAATGACTGCACCGACCTGAACGACGTGCCTGCTCCCGACCTTTGTCAGGGCAACGACCCCTATGTTCTCCGAATAGCTCGTCGTTCCGCAGGCCCCCAAAAGGCCGGCTATCGAGCAGGCCAGACCTTCACTGCCTATACCTCGGGCTATGTGCTTCTCCGTTATTTCCGAGCCGGTAACGGTCGCTATGGCATGGTAGTCGCCGACGCTCTCGATTATGCTCACCATGAAGGCGAAGAGCAGGATGACAACGGCCGTCGTATCAAATACAGGCTCACCCCAGGGAAGAAGCTTGGGCAGGCTGAATGCTGGAAGGTTCTTCACAAGGTCGAAGTTGGCTAGGCCTATGGGGATACTGACGAGGTATCCCACCAAGGCACCTATGACAACGGGCATTGCTTTGAGGCTGCCCTTTGCCTTCAGTGCGACGAACACTGTTGTGAGGAAGGTAACCCCCGCGACGATGACGGAGCTCACGACGGTGCTTCCGCTTGGGTCGGCATAAAAGTTGAGGAAGTTCTTGACGGCAACGCCCGCCAGGCTGAAGCCTATGAGCATTATTGTAACTCCTGTGACGAGGGGTGTGAAGAGCTTTCTGACCTTGCCGATTATACCGAGCCAGCCTATTGCTGCCTCAATCAAGCCCCCCACGATAAGTGCACCCTGTACAGCAGCCATGCCAATACTTGAGCCTATCGCTATCAGCCCTGGGATGAAGGCAAAGCTCGAACCCTGGACTATCGGGTAGCGCGAGCCTATCGTTGTCTGCAGGAGCGTCGCGATACCCATAGTCAGAAGAACCGCCTGTATCATGAGGGCAACCTGGTCGCCGCTGAGACCTATTGCACCGCCCACGACCAGCGGAACAGTGACGGTCGCTCCAAACATCGCCAGAACGTGCTGAAGGCCAAAAACCAAAGCTTTTGAGGGCTCAACTCTATCCTCGATCCCAATCTTCAAAACCTTCTTCCTTTCGAACTCCAAAGCTTCCATTGAAGCCCGCTCAAGCTGTATCAAAATTTGTTTAAAAAGTTTTCGGAAATGAGCCAAATAGACAAAAACTTGTTAAAATCACCATCCCTGCACCTTTGAAAGAACGTCATCTGGAACCTTACCTTCCTCGACGTCAGCTATCGCCTGCTCCAGCCTGTTCAAACCTTCTTCAAGCACATCTTCCTCTATCGTTAGTGGCGGCTGGATCCTCAGCACATTGCCCTGGAGGAACGCCAAAACAAGACCGAGCTCGTAGGCGCGCCATACAACTTTTCTTGCCTCCTCATAGGCCCTCTCCTTAGTATCCCTGTCCTTGACGAGGTCAACGCCGAGCATCAGTCCAAGCCCTCTGACATCACCGATGAGTTCATGCTCCTCTTTCATCTTCTCAAGACGCTTTTTCGTATACTTTCCGAGCTTTTTGGCTCTCCTAAGAAGATCTTTCTCTTCGATTTCCTCGATGACTGCCAAGGCCGCTCTGCTCGCCACTGGGTTGCCGCTCAGCGTGAAGGTGTGGCCGAGCGGTGGCAGGGAGTCCATTATCTCGGCCCTTCCGATTATCGCACTTATAGGTAAGCCGCCACCGAGGGGCTTAGCGAGGGTTATTATATCCGGCGTAACGCCGAAATGCTCTATCGCGAACCACTTTCCAGTCCTACCCAGTCCGCTCTGCACCTCGTCCACCACGAGGAGAATGCCGTGCTCATCGAGGATGCGCTTGATTTTTTTGAAGTAGCCCTCCGGCGGCACTACCATCCCGGCGTCGCCTTGTATGGGCTCGGCAAAGAGTGCAGCCGTTCCCTCTGCGTAAACCTCTCCCTCAAACTTCTCTTTCAGATACTCAACACACTCCATGTGGCAGGTCCTCGGCTCCTTGCCAAAGGGACAGCGGTAGCAGTTTGGGTAAGGAATGTAGTGAACTTCACTTAGCTCTCCTGCGATGGAGCGGACCTCAAGTTCCAAACCGGTGACACTCATCGCCCCATACGTTGCCCCATAATAGCTCCTTAGGTAGCTGAGGATGTGACGTCTCCCAGTGTAGGCCCTCGCGAACTTTATTGCCCCATCGTTGGCATCGCTTCCGCTGAGACCAAAGGAGATTTTAGGATTCTCTATGGGGGAAATCTCGGCGAGCTTTTCTGCCAAGAGCAGGGGCTCGACTGGAAAGCCGTAGATGAAGGTGAAGTGAATCAGCCTATCGGCCTGCTCTTTAACGGCATTCACGACGCGCGGGTTGTTGTGGCCGACGTTCTGGACAGCAGCGTTGCTCAGGAAGTCTATGTATTCCCTCCCCTCGATGTCCCACACTTTGGCGTTTTCAGCCCTCACTCCGACTATAGGGGCGTAGGTAACGCGCGCTGCCTTGGGAAATACCCTTGAATACCTCATGATTATTTCATCCCTCTCCATAATCTCGCCTCCAATGCTATACACGTTGTAGAATTAATAGTAATTTCGCCCAAATTTTGGTGAATTCGCAGAAAAGCTTAAGACCTTAATGTCGAATTGACAGAATAGGTGGTTGCATAATGCGGGAGAATGAACACCTTGACGAACTCGATAGGATGATACTCCACATCCTCCAGGAGGACGGGAGGGCGAGCTACTCGGAGATAGCGAGGAGGCTCAGAGTACCTGAGTCGACGGTAAGGCTCCGCGTGAAGAAGCTCTTGGAAAGGGGAATCATAAGAAAGTTCGCGGCACTGATAAACCCATTCAAGGCGGGCTATAACATAGTGGCATTCATAGCCGTTGACATCGAGCCAAACAAAATAAAGCAAGCAGCGGAAGAGCTAAGCAAGCTGCCTGAAGTTGATGTTCTCGGCATAGCCACAGGAGCGCACGACATACTCATGCAGGTAACGGTGAAGGATTTGCAGGAGCTGGAGAGCTTTCTAATAGAAAAGCTGGGAAAGATCGAGGGAATAAGGAGCACGGAAACATCAATCCTGACGAGCGTCCGGAAGTGGGGCTACGCAAGGGTGTTTTAGGTGACCCTCTCAAGACCGTTTTTCTTTACTATGTAAGTGTCTTCGTGCTTTATAGTGCCCTGTGGAATCATGAGCGGCGGGTGGATTATTGTGAGAACCATATTCTCTTGTACCTTCGCGGCCCTCTGTGGGACGACGATGGTCGTTATCGGCGGTTCCTCGATTAACAGACCGACTCCGTGGGTGTAGCCAGCTATGTAAGCATCATCGAAGCCCCGCTCCTTAAAGAAATTCGCAAGCTTCTTCTCCACGGAAGCTAAAGGGACACCAATCCGAGTCTCTTCAAGCGCCAGCTTGTAGGCCTCTTCCTTGACCTCGATTGCCTTCTTTACACTCTCACCAGGGTCTCCAATCACGAAAGTCCTCGCCATATTGGCATAGTAGTGGTTCCAGTCGGCACCTATAACGACGGTAACAACCCCGTTCTCGGGAACCTTGAGGTCGCGGAAGGGTTCAGCATGTGCCCTCGGTGTCGTTGAAACGTAGACCTTTGGATCCTCAGAGCCGTTGAGCATGAGCTCGCGCATAACCTCGGCCGCTATCTCGAGCTCGCTCATGCCAGGCTTTATAACATCCTCTGAAACCTTCATACCCTTCTGGGCTATCTTTCCAGCCTTCCTGATATTGTCGAGCTCCCATTCATCCTTTATCATCCTGAGGCCCATCGTGAGATCAAGGATATCCACTATCTCAACCGTTGGATTGAGACGCTCGAATATCTTGAGGAATATGAGATATGCGTCCCGTTCAATGCCGAACTCAAGACCGACACGCTCCATGCCGTTGCGATGTATCCAGCTCACAACACCAGCCATAAGGTCCTCGACCTTCTGGAACTCGACGACGTTTTCTATCCAGCTCTTTCTTTTGAAAAGCTCCGCCTCTCCCTTGACAACGTAAACTAATGGTTCGCCCTCGGCAGGGATGAAGAGGCTCGGACGGAGCCATTTGGTGCCGGTGAAGTAGATGAAGCTGGAGAGTGTCCTTATGACAGCCCCATCTATCTCGTTCTCCCTGAGTAGTTTCTGGAACCTCTCCACACGCCTTCTGAATATCTCCGGGTTTCCTCTAATCATTCACACCACCTTAATAACAAGGAACGCCATCTCTAGGCTCCCAGAGTTAGAAACCGTGTGGGGAACGTCCT
>NZ_SNUN01000009.1:0-130895 GCF_012027535.1 Thermococcus sp. GR5
ACAAAGCCCCATTGATGGCATGGACAGTTGTGAACGAGATAATCATCAACTTTGAGCATTGGGTTCTCTGAAAAGGGTAGAAGGGCTACATAATGTTTTTATATTTTGCCGATGTTTAATTCTTTTAAGCCTCTTGAAACAACTCCAACTATCTCCTCGGGGGTGTAATTCGATGAGGAAAATAAGCGTCCTTATGGCGTTCTTAATAACGGGCTACATTCTTGGGATATGGAACTTCCTTGTTTTGCCTAAATACTACATAACCTTCGGACTGAAGGGCTTTCTGATCTCGCTGATTCCAATGCTGATAGCGCTGTTCTTGATTTACAGCGAAGCTGAGAGCACCAAGCGGACGAGGTACCTCATCTACGAACTGTTCTTTAAGATAGCAAGAACCCCGGCGCTGATCTTCACACTGGTGATGTTTCTTCTGATAATGCTCGGCATAACTACTTACTACTCCGCCTACAGCCTCGTGTACATCTTTGGAATCGGAGCGAAATACGTCCCAGTTATTGCAGTTGGCACAATCATACTCTCCGTAATTCTTCTCCTGATGGCGAAGGGCAAAACCTTGGAGTTCATCTCTGTTGTATCTATCCTATTCGTGCTATTCGCCATAGTCTCGGCAATCCTCGTTAGGAACCAAGCCCTCAGCACCGTTACAGCCCCACAGGCCGTCCAGTATATGAAGATGGCAGTGTCATCGATAACTTCATTTGACCAGTCCCTGACATTCAGAGGAGTCCTCTACATGCTCGTTTCCGTGCTTGTTTCCTTTGGCGTTGGTGCTGGAGTCTACTACGTGATAGGAAGTTTCACTCCTGAAGAGCTTGACCTCAAGAAGGTTCTTGGCATAGTGTTCATACTTCAGATAATCCTCAGCTTCGCGGCCGCATTTACCGTCGCCTACTCCCTCGGTGCGGCCTATCAGGGATTTGGAAAGGCTTTCCAGAACCCAAACATCCCCGCGGAAGAGTCTATGAACCTTTATCTCAAGTTCCAGGATCTTAAAGAGTATGTCATCAACAGCGAGAAGAGCCCGATGGATTCCATTGAGGTCTTCTACTCCATTCCGGAGGTTCTCAGGGGCAACATAGCCCACGCCGACAGGTTAATCTATCTCCTCATGCTCTCGCTGTACTTCGCTGGCCTGACTACGATAATAGTCCTCATTGAGATGGGCAGTCAGATACTCTCTGAGGTCATGCAGTTGGACAGGAGCAAAAGCCTCACGTTTGTAGCCGTCCTCGGCATGATACTAGCCGGCGTCATGGTAGTGGGGGACATCAGGACGATGTTCCTCGTTGTGCCATTCAGCGTCGGGGCGCTCATAGCTGCAGTAGAGGCTTACCCGCTCCTCGCATCGGAGCTGACCCGCAACAACGGAATAGTGGCTGCAGTTATAGGAGTGCTCTTCCTCGCCGGCCTTATGACCCTTTACTACGCCATCAGAGCACCAGCCATCACCGTGAAGATAGGTGCACTTCTCGGCCTCGTCCTCTTCGTTCCGGTGTTTATGAACACCACGCTGCTGAAGAGCAGGCGCTGAGGTCTTTTCCTTTATTCAAAAATTTTTTAAAGACCCTTCCCAATCCCCCTTAGAACGCTTATGGGGGTCTGAAAAATGGGAGACAAGACCAAGGTTCAGGTTAGCAAGCTCAAGCCGGGAAGGTACATCCTCATCGATGGAGAGCCCTGCAGAATCGGCAACATAACCGTTTCCTCACCGGGCAAGCACGGTTCAGCCAAGGCCAGGATCGAGGCAGTTGGCATCTTTGACGGTAAGGTCAGGAGCATCGTTAAGCCCACCAGCGCTGAAGTTGACGTTCCGATAATCGACAAGAGAACCGCCCAGATCATCGCCATGACTCCAGACACCGTCCAGATTATGGACATGGAGACCTACGAGCTTTACGACGTCCCGATCGAGACCGGCGTCGCCGACGAGATAAAGGGCCAGCTCAAGGAGGGCATCAACGTCGAGTACTGGGAGACCCTTGGCAGGATCAAGATCATGAAGATAAAGGGCGAGTGATTCTCTTCTCGTCTTTCCTTCCATTTCTGCGCAACCTTTTAAACAGCTTATTTAATTCTCTCCGGAGGTGAGGGTATGGACTTCCTCTACACTTACGAAACACTTAAGCTCGAATTCCCTCTCGTTGAGCCTGAAGAAGCAAAATTCGTACTCCTCGGTGTCCCCTTCGATGGAACCACGAGCTTCAAGCCAGGAACAAGATTCGGGCCCACACTCATAAGGCACGCCACGCTCAACCTCGAGAGCTACATCCTTGACTATGACATAGACATAGCCGGGCTTCCAATAGCTGATATAGGAGATATCGCAGTCATAGCAGGTGATGCAAAAAAAACTGCCGAGCGCGTTAGGGAGACCATCGAGGAGCTGAAAAGAGTGAATCCGGAAGCGATACCGATAACCCTCGGCGGTGAACATTCAATAACCCTTGGTCCAGTGGAAGCGCTGAATCCGGCAAGCTACGTTGTCTTCGATGCTCACCTCGACCTTCGCGACCAGTACGAAGACAACCCCTACAGCCACGCCTGCGTCGCCAGAAGAATAAGCGAACTCGGCGTCAATGAGGCAATGTTTGGCATAAGGAGCGGGACAAAGGAGGAAGTCGAGTACGCCGAAGAGAACGGCATCGCTTGGGTTCACGCCAGGGACTACGATTTCGATGCATTCGTCGAACTCGTGAAGCCCCTGCCGGAGCCGGTTTACCTATCCATTGATATCGATGTTTTCGACCTCTCGCTCGTTCCATCAACCGGAACACCCGAAGCTGGCGGCTTGGCCTTCTGGGACATCATCGAGGCTATCGAGTGGCTGGCAGAAAACAAGAAAATTGCTGGCTTCGATATCATGGAAGTCGCCGGAACCGAACTGGGGGATGTAACTGCACTCACAGCGGCAAAGCTGCTCTTTTACTTCATTGGGGCTATGGGGAAGGGGCCATAGGGTTAGGAGGAAAGCCTGTAGCCGGCCGCCCTCATCTCTTTTTCAATGCTCCTTACCTCGAGAAGCCGTTTCCTGAGGAAGGGAACCCAGAGCGTTTCCACAATGACAGAGGCAAGCACGGTTATTATGGTGGCACTGAGGATTATTTCGCCCCACTGAACGAGCTGTGGATTGTTGTACGTAATTCCAAGCGTCAGAGGAAAGCTCGCCAAAGCCGCAGGAACAACACCTCTTGGACCCTCAAGTGCTATGAACAGGTACTCCTTGAAACTGCGCCACCTAAGTATTGGGAGTGTGGCCAGAGGTCTGGCAATTAGCATTAAACCCAAAGCCACTGCGAGACCCGGCAGCAGGTGGGAAGTTATTATCGTCGGATCGAGGCTCGCGCCAAGGAGTGTGAAGATGAATATTGTAAATATCGTCGCCAGGCTTTCGTTGAAGTGAACCTCCCTCTCGACGGCGCGCATGATCCTCTTGACGGTTCCCGGATCATCTCTGAAGAAAACCTTGTGATTGCCCAGGACTATGCCAGTAACTGTTGCCACGAGGTAGCCCGAGGCCTGGGCAAACTCACCAAGGAGGAAGCCGCCGAAGGCCAGTGCCAGAGAGAATATAATGACCTCGGGAAAGTTCATTACCCTTGCCCTCTTGAGGATGCTGTAGCCCACCATTCCAAGGGCCACGCCAATGGCTATTGACATGAACATCTGGTAGAAGAAAAGTAGCACCGCCGCGGGATAAATGCCAACGTAGCCAGCTATGCCCTCAAGAACCTTGGCACTCGAGGCCTCGGGAACGAGCAGGGCAACGGCAACAGAAGTGAGCACGATACCAAGCGGATCGTTGAAGATGGATTCCGTGACTATTATGGTCTCGATGTCTTCCCTAACGTGGTACTGCCTGAAGAGAGGTATGAGCGTCGCCGGGTCAGTTGCCCCAACTATTGCCCCGAAGAGGAAACCGACAACAAGGGGAACGTCAAAGATCCAAGAGAAGAAAAGCGCGGCGATAAGGGCGGTTATCAAAAGCCCCAGAGTGTCAAGGGTTATTATAGTGCCAAAGTTCCGTTTGAGCATCCTCCAGCTGAGGGTATGTCCTTCCGTAAACAGTATCATCACGAGACCGAACACACGGATGTAGCTGAACAGCTCGTGGGCAAGAGTTCTGTTGAGCAGCCCGAGGAGCGGCCCGACCAATATCCCGAAGAAAATGAAAAGCGGGATGTATGAGATGTTGAACTTCTTGCTTATCAGCAGGGACACGAGGCCTATACTCAGAACTACGAAGAAGACATAGGCCAGGAGATCCACGCTGGGAATCAGGACGTTCGATGCTCCCGTCATTCTGTATTCCTCCAGTATAGTTCTGACTCGCTTCCTGAATTAATTTATGTTCTGTACATTTGATAGCCCATCATTCCAGGCAAGTGTTATTCTATGTACATACCCTCCAGCCCGCGATAGTATGCCCTATATATGTCTTTTTTGGTAATAACACCTATAAGTTTCATATTCTCAAAGTTCTCCACAACAGGGAGGAGGTTTTGATCAGATTCAAGAAGCTTCTCCAGGGCATCTTGGGCCGTTTCCATTGGACAAGTAACAGCATAGTTTTTACGCAGAAACCTCTTGACCGGAAGTGCTTTAAGCTTCGTCGACTTTCCAAGGATGTCTTTAACACCAATTACTCCAACGACCCTGTGCTCATCGTTCACAACAGGGAAGCAGTCGTGGCCGGTTTTTGCTATCAGCTTTTCCACCTTGAAGAGAGTCTCATTCTCATGGACGTAGACCGGGATGGATGTCATTATTTCGCGGACGGAGATTGTCTCTAGGATAACTGGCTTGCCAGTCTTTACGTGGAGACCTTTTCTCTCAAGCTTGAGTGTGTAAACAGATGATCCCCTGAGAAAGGCTCTGGCAACAAGGAAGCTGAGTGTGGAAGAGAGCATTATCGGAGGCAGTATAGTGTAGCTCTTCGTCATCTCAGTTATCATGATGATTTGAGTAAGCGGCGCCTGGGTTATCGCGCTGAAGAAGGCCGCCATTCCCGCAAGGGCGTAGGACGATGGATGAACCGGCAGGGAGGGACAAAGATTCTGAACGAGTATTCCAAAGGCCGAGCCAAACATGGTTCCGATGTAGAGGCTCGGGGCGAAGATACCACCGCTGTAGCCGCTCGCTATGGAGAAGGTCGTCGCGGCCATCTTAACGAGACCGAGGGCTATGAGCATGGTGAGGGTCAGTTCGCCAAGCATAGCCAAGTCCATCCCTTTATAGCCAACCCCAAAGATGCCATAGTTTGGGAAGAACATGCCCATAACTCCAACTGCCATTCCACCGAGGAAAAGCCTGCCCTCAACCGGAAGTCTGCTTCCCTCGAACCTGTCTATGAGGGTGTAGAGGACCCTGATATAGACAACACCCATAAGTCCAAAGAGTATGCCAAGGGCAAAGAAAAAGAACAGCTCCGAGACATGATAGCTAAGCCCGGAGGGGATGGTTATCCCCGATGCGCTTCCAAGGATTAGAAGTGTCACCGCGTTGCCGACGATTGCGGAAAGAAATATAGGAACGAGGTTTATTGAGAAAGCCCCCATGTATATAACCTCAAGGGCAAACATCGCGCCGGCGAGGGGAGTGTTGAATGTCCCGGCTATTCCGGCGGCGAGACCACAGGTGGTGAGCAGCTTTTTCTTTTCCGGCGGAAGCTTGAGGAGCTGGGTAACACCAGAGGACATGGCGGCACCTATGAAGGCGATGGGCCCTTCCCTTCCGAGGCTTGCACCTGTGCCTATAGAGATTGAGGTGGCGATTATCTTCAGAAAGGCGAATTTTCCCCCGATGTTGCCGCTTCTGAATATGACCGCCTCAATGACCTCAGGAACGCCGTTGCCCTTTATGTTCGGTGCATAGCGAACAAGGGGGGCTATAAGGAGGCCTCCCAAGGCCGGGAGGAAAATGTAGCCGAGGTTGTAGCCGTGGTATTCATAGGTGATTAGCGGAAGGAGAAAAGAGAAGAAAAGCTTTCCTACGGATGCCACCATGAGCCTGAAGAGCACGGCGCCTATACCACCAGCTAATCCAGCCAGGACTGCCAGTACTAGGACTGTGACCCACTTCCTGACGTAGCGCCGGTTCTCCCAGTCCATGGTTATCCTCGTGGAAGTTTTCAGCCGAAGAATGCCCCCATCATGTCCATCTGTTCTTCCGAGAAGCCCTTGACCTTGAACTCAGGAATCTTATCTTTCAGCTCTTCGTACTCTTCCTTCGTTATCTCTTCAGCCTTTCCGTCCTTCACACGATAGAAGATGCCGTAGTCCTCGTCGCGGTAGGCAACGAGAAACTCGTCAGCTTCAATGTCATCGAAGGCAACGAAGATGGCATTTCCACCTGTGTACGGCTTCTTGCACTTGAAGGGGAAGCTGGCGGAGTTTAGCATGGCATCACCGAGCATCTGGTTGGCCTTCTCACCGTTTATCTCGGTCCAGAACTTCCTCCCCTCGAAGTCTCCCTCGACGATGATAAGAAACCTCTTACCGTCGAGCTCGACTATCGGAACTCCCTTTTTCTGGAGTATCTTGAACAGCTCGCCGATGGTCTCGGCGTTTCTCAGAGAGGCAACGAATCCTTCGACTTTCATAGTTTCCACCGATTGAACCTATGGAGAAGCCGTTATAAAGCTTTAACCCCCTCAACCTTTGGTTGATGCTCATGCTCGTCGATGGAGACCTTCACATTCACTCGAGGTACTCGAAAGCGGTCTCGAAGTTAATGACCATTCCGATGCTGGCAGAGAATGCACGCTTCAAAGGACTCGGTCTTGTGGGCACGGGAGACATCTTGAACCCCAAGTGGGAGGAGGAGCTTCTGAAGTACACCGAAAAGATTGACGAGGGAACCTACGAGAGAAAGGGAATCCGCTTTCTGCTAACGACAGAGATCGAGGACAATAAGAGAGTCCATCACGTTCTCATCTTTCCGAGTATCGATGCCGTTTGCGAGATGCGGGAGGCGCTGAGACCATATTCAAACGACATCGACACCGAGGGAAGGCCACACCTCAACCTTTCGGCTGCTGAAATAGCTGACATTGCGAACGAGCTCGATGTTCTAATCGGCCCAGCCCATGCTTTTACCCCATGGACAGCACTGTACAAGGAGTACAACAGCCTGAAGGATGCCTATCAGGGGGCCAAAATTCACTTCCTCGAGCTCGGCCTTTCCGCCGATTCTGAGATGGCAGATAGAATAAAAGCCCATCACGGACTCACCTACCTCAGCAATTCAGATGCCCACTCCCCGATGCCACACCGACTCGGGAGAGAGTTCAACCGCTTCAATATCAAAGAGGCAACCTTTGAGGAGGTCAGGAAAGCCATCTTGAAGCGCGGAGGGAGAAGAATAGTCTTCAATGCCGGGCTTGACCCGAGGCTCGGAAAGTACCATCTAACCGCCTGTTCTCGCTGCTACGCCAAGTATTCACCAGAGGAAGCCAAAGCCTTCAAATGGAAGTGCCCCAAGTGTGGCGGGAGGATAAAGAAGGGTGTCCACGACAGAATTCTCGAGCTGGCGGATACAGAAGAAAGGCCCAAAGACAGGCCGCCCTACCTGAGACTTGCCCCTCTGGCTGAGATAATAGCGATGGTAATCGGCAAAGGTGTTGAGACGAAGGCCGTGAAGGCCATCTGGGAGCGCTTTTTGAAGGAGTTCGGAAGCGAGATTGAAGTCCTCGTTGACGTGCCTATCGAGAGTCTCGCGGAGGTTCACGAGGAGGTGGCAAAAGCGGTCTGGGCCTACAGGAAGGGCAAGCTGATAGTGATTCCAGGCGGAGGCGGAAAGTACGGAGAGATAAAACTGCCCGAGGAAATAAGAAAGGCTAGAATAGACGAGCTGGAGAGCGTTGAGGTGAAAGTGCCGAAGGAAGAATACAAGCCGAAGCAGACTTCGCTGATGAAATTTTTGAAAAACTGACCTCCTCCCCGCCCTAAAGGGCGAGGCTCTCAAGAGAAAAAGTAATAGGAAATCAAAGCATGAAGAGGGGCTTTATCAGAACCGCAACTACTGGAACGGCAATGTTATCATCGATGACTTTCTGATACTCGGCGAGCATCAGTATGCCAGACCAAGCAAACTTCATGACAACGTTCAGATCAGGCAGCATTACAAAGGCTATGATAAGGGCGCTGAGGATGTACCCCACGCTGCCGATCCAGTGCTTCCTGAGCTTGACGTTGAAGCCGTTCTTTTTGAAATAGTAGAACCTGAGCACACCAGTGATACCATCGCTGATGGCCATCACGAGCATTATCGCGGAGGCGTAGTCGACATCCATAAAGACCGCCATGGCGCTGAACATGATGCAGTAAAAGACCTCGCCGTAGTTGTCTCTTATCTGATACCAGTTGAGCTCCTTTTTCATTATATGGGTTATGAGCTGGACGATAGCAAAGACCATAACTGCTCCAGCAAGTTCAATGCCAGAAACAAGGCCTTCTCTGAACATGAGAATTGCCGGAACACTGCTGAAGTGGATTATCTTCCTGTTTACCCACGCATAGTCTTCTCCCAGCTTTTTCGTCAATGCTATCGCCAGCACGGGAAAGAACACCGCAAGTAGCAGATATTTTAACATCTTATTCCCCTCCGCAGTTGGGTGAATTAATCAAATTATCACAAATTTCATTTATAAATTTCTCGCTTTGTCTAGCAAACCTTCGACGGATGCCGAAAGCAATCCTAATAACTATCCCATCTGAACCTTGGCGTGATGTCCATGGAGCGCGAAATCATCGAACTCTTCATGAAATATCTCAAAAAGCAAGGTGATCTGCCACTCGGCGATGATGCAGGGGCACTGAGGATCGGTGATGAATGGCTGGTGGCGACAAATGACATGCTCGTGGGGAAGACAGACGTTCCGGATATAATGACGCCCGAGCAGGTTGGCTTTAAGGCCGTGACGATGAACGTGAGTGACATCGCGGCTATGGGAGCGAGACCAATAGGCTTCCTTTTCTCTTTAGGTGTTCCCCGAGGCTTTGATGGGTTATATCTTGAGGGAGTGGCGAAGGGAATAGGAAATGCCCTTGAGTTCTACGAGATTCCCGTCCTAAGCGCCGATACCAACGAGGCAGATGATCTGATAATAGATGGAATTGCACTCGGAAGAACCAGGCATCTGTTAACAAGGAGCGGAGCAAAGCCAGGAGACCTAGTCTGTATCACAGGGGATATCGGCAGGCCACTGGCAGGACTCCTCGTATGGAAGAACGATCTCGACGTTTCGCTCTCGACGAAAGAGATTCTATACGAGAAGCTCCTCGAACCGCGTGCAAGAGTAAAGGAGGGGATTAAAATAGGAAATTACGCAAACGCTGCCATAGACATCAGTGACGGTCTTGCCAAGGAACTCCATCTCGTAGCAGAGATGAGCGGCGTTAGGATAGAGGTGGATGCCTCAAAGCTCCCCATAATGGAGGAGGTTTTTGAAGTGGCCGAACTGCTCAGAAGGGATCCCCTTGAAATAGCCCTTGCAAGCGGGGAGGAGTTTGAGCTGGTTTTCACTATTCCTCCGAAATACACTGAGGAACTGAGTTTCGACTTCACAGTCATAGGTACAGTCCATAAAGGGGCCGGAGTGTTCATTACCACTGAGGAAAAACGGATGGAGGTTCCTCCTATGGGCTGGGAACACCTTGATAGCCGTTGAAGTGGGCATCCTCGCTTTGTTCTTCTCCCTTACCCTCAGAACTCGGATAAGATTTATAAACTGTCATCGTGAGTAAAGGTTGGCGAGAGCATGTTCGAGAACATCGTCGCATCAACCGAGCAGTATCTAACCCTCATTGGAGAAATTCCCCTGTATTACCTAGCCCTAGCACTCTTCACATACTACATAAGCGTCGTACTCTACGCCATCCGCTGGAAGCTCGTCCTCAGGGGCATGGGGAAAGAGGTCCCGCTCCTCGAGCTGGTAAAAGCCATTCTGGCGTCCATATTTATGAACAACATAACACCCATGAGTCGCAGCGGCGGTGAACTGCTGAGGATTACCTGGATAAGCAGGAGAAGCAAGGTTCCCGTTGGGATATCCACGGTGAGTATAATATACGAGCGTATCCTTGAGACGGTGCCTGTCTTTGTCCTGTTCCTGATTGGAATGATGTACTTTTCAACCATGCCGGATATTCTGCTCCTGATAGGAATCGCCGGCGCTGCAGCAATATGGATTAAATGGGGCTCCTTCGTGAGCTTCTCCCTCAAGATTTTCAAGACTCCCGTGAGTGATGAGGATATGGAGAAAATTCTCTCCCTTAGGGATTGCCACAACATAACTCTAGCAGGAATCCTTCTCAGCTCCGCCGTCTGGATACTCGACGTCGTAAGGCTCAAGCTCATAACACTAGCCTTTGGATTTGACCTGAGCCTTAGCCTTATCGCGGTTATCTCCATAGCCAACCTGCTCCTGGGCCTTGTGGCCTTTACTCCCGGGGGCATTGGCATCATCGAAGGGGGTCTTGTTGGAACGCTGACCCACTTCGGCATTCCACTAGGCTTCGCAGTTTCTATAACTCTACTGGAGCGCTTCGTCTCCTACGTGCTCAGCAGCCTCGTGGGATTCATTGTACTGCTAACGTCCGGAGGGCGGGAGGTATGGAAAGCCTTAAAATCGCAATAGCCTCCGACTGGTTTTTTCCCAAAATCGGTGGAATCGAGACCCACATGGATGAGCTCGCCCGTAATCTTCTCAAGGCAGGGCATGAGCCCTACGTCATCACCCATGACTACCGCCATCTAAGACCTTACGGAGATGACTTTCCATATCCTGTCAGGAGATTTCCAGCGTCTATTTACGTGAAAAGTCATCACATCAGCGTGGGTCTCGGCCAGCTGTGGAAGATAAACGAGTTCTATAAAGAGGTTGGCTTCGATATAACTCACGTCCACAGCATCTACTCACCATTTTCGATAGCCGTCGCTAACCTATCCAGGGGTATCAGAGGAGTTCCAGTCGTTGCCACGAACCACTCCTTCTACGGGAATCCCCGGATCGGCCCGATTCTGGGCCCTATGCTAAGATATCACCTAAGGAGGATCGATTCCTTCATCGCCGTAAGCACCCCTGTGGCCAATGACACGAAGCATCTGCTCGAAAATAAGCTGAACGGCAGGCCAGTGGTCGTCGTTCCAAACGGTATCGATGTCGAAAAATGGAGGCCTCCTGAGCCAGAGGAGAGAGAGAAGGCCAGAAAAGCCCTTGGACTTTCCGATGAGATAGTCCTCTTTTACATAGGCAGGATGACGGAGAGAAAACAGGCTCACAGGCTGCCCTTCGTCATCTCCTCAGCCATCAAGCTTTCGGGGATCGACAAGAGGATGATACGGCTGATAGCGGTCGGAAACGGTGTTATGAGACCCAAACTCGAAGAAAATCTCAAGGTAACTGGACTGGCCGAACGCACAACACTCTTCGACTTCATGCCTAGAGAGAAGGTGATGGAATTCTACTGGGCGGCAGATATAGTGCTTATGCCTGGAATGCTTGAAGCGTTCCCGATGGTGGGCCTCGAGGCCTCGGCGACAGGGAGAACAATAGTTGGCAGGAACGAGAGCGGGTTGTCGGACCTTATAGTGGACGGCGTCACAGGATTCCTTGGAAACAGTGAGGAAGAGCTTAGCCGGAAGCTTGCGCAGGTTCTCACGAACGAGGACCTCGTAGAAAGAATGGGGACAGAGGCCAGGAGACGTGCGGAAAAGGAGTTTTCCTGGGATATCATACTTAAAAAGCTCCTGAGGGTTTACAGACTCACGATGGAGAGTGCCGATGGAACGGACAAAAGATACCTGCTGTACAAACTCATCAGGAGGAGCAGCTGATGCTGGTTTCGATAACCTTTGACGTTGAGCACGACTGTCCGCCGTACCTAACGACAACGAGAGGAATGAGGGAAGGCCTGCCAAAGCTCCTGGACCTCATGGCCGAGAAAAAAATTAGGGCCACATTCTTCTTCACGGCCGAGATGGCGAAGCGCTTTCCAGAGTTGGTCAGGCGGGTGATTGATGAGGGTCATGAGCTGGGCAGCCATAACTACAACCACGAGAGACTGGATAAGCTATCCAGAGACGAAGGAAGAAAGGCCATAGAGAAATCCATTAAGGTTCTCAGGGAGTTTGGCGAAGTAGTCTCCTTTAGGGCCCCCAACCTGCAGTTCCCAAATTACTATTATGATATACTGGAAAAGAACGGCATCTTAGTTGACTCCTCCAAGGCAAGGTACAAGGGCTACCAAGATGGGGTTAAGTTCTTTGGAAGCGTACTTGAAGTCCCAGCATCTACTACTTCTTCCGTTATAAGGCTCCCCTGGAGCGTCCAGAAGCTCATACATGCAAAACTAAGCGAACCAAAGATTTACTTTGCCCATCCCTGGGAATTCGTGCCGATGCAGAAGGAAAAGATAAGACTTGATTGTAAATTCAACACGGGCGATAAAGCTATAGAGCTACTCAGAAAGCTGATCGATTACTACAAGAGCCAGGGCGCCGAATTTTTGACAATGCGTGAGTACTACGATAGATACCAAAAGCTTAAACGGAAGTAAGAATACCTCCCCTTGGTGATGACAGATGAGAGAAGCGATGTACTGGGAGCCCCTAGAGGGGGGTAAGGTGAGATGCCGCTTGTGCCCGCTTAACTGCATCATCAATGAGGGCCAGAGGGGCTCCTGCAGGATAAGGAAGAACATAGGAGGGAAGCTCTACACACTTAACTATGGAAAGGTTTCGTCCATGGCGACAGACCCCGTTGAGAAGAAGCCCCTGTTCCACTTCTGGCCTGGTTCCTGTGCATTCTCAATCGGAACCGTCGGCTGCAACATGCACTGCAAGCACTGCCAGAACTGGGAGATAAGCCAGGCAGATGAGAGCCTCCTCTATATCCGAGACGTTTCTCCTCCCGAAGTAGTTGAATTGGCTAAACGCTACGGCTGTGAGAGCATAGCGTACACATACAATGATCCTGTAATCTGGTACGAGTTTGTGCTAGATACTGCAAAGATAGCGCGGAGGGAAGGCCTGAACAACCTCCTCGTCACCAACGGCTACATCCGCGAGGAGCCGTTTAGGGAACTAGCACCCTACATAGACGCCATGAACATCGACATCAAGGCTTTCAGTAATGAGTTCTATATGAAGATAGCGGGCGTACCAAGCAGAGAGCCAAGCAAGAGAATTGCTGAGATAGCAAAGAAAGAATTCGGAATTCACGTTGAGCTGACCTATCTTATCATTCCAACGCTCAATGATCGGGAAGAGGAGATAAGGGCCTTCGCTCGGTGGGTCGTCGAGAGCCTCGGCGACGATACGCCCGTTCACTTCTCGCGCTTCTTCCCGCACTACAAGCTGACTCACCTTTCGCCAACACCGCTTGAAACCATCGAGATGGCATATCGCGTGGCAAAGGAAGAGGGATTGAAGTTCGTCTATACTGGCAACGTGCCCGGACACGAAGGGGAGAACACCTACTGCCCGAGGTGTGGCAAACCTTTAATAGTCCGCTGGGGATTCAAAATCACTGAGTACCACGTGAAGGACGGGAAGTGTGAATACTGCGGTGAACCGATTCCGATAATTGGTACTTACATGAAAAAGCGATATGATTGGATGTGGTGGTGAAATTGGCGGAGATTGAGGTTATTTTCTACATAGAAGCCCTTGGAAACGACAAGAAAGTTTTAGAAAGGGCTCTGGAGGAGACTGCCAAGAGCCTCAAAAACGAGAAGGGTGTCAAAATCAAATACATAAACGTCGAAGACGTGCTGGAAAACGAAGATGAGGAGCTCCTTAAGTATTCTGGGGTTATAGAAGCTGGAATTTCCGGAGATCTAGAAAACGTAATCCGACTGGCCCTTAAACATTCTCCAGCCATCGTTGAGGTTCTCAAACCCGGAAAGATTGAGATAGAGTCTAAGAGACTCATGAAAATTCTCGGAGAGGTCTCACTCTTCATGGGCAAGCTCATGAAAGAATTCGGAGGGCTAGCAGTCTATCCAAAGCTCGACGACCTTCCAGAGCCAAGAATCGGCTATTCAAGGGATGAAATTGAGGACTTTATAGTCGAAGACAGGAACATCCTCTACCGCTTCGTCATAGAAGTCTTCGGGGAGAACGAGGAGGGTATAAAAACCACGATGGCAAAGGCCCTGACGATTGAAGGGTGCAGGATAAACAAGCTCGCCGTTCAGGGGCAGGAGGAAGATGACCAGTTTAAGGGTCTTCTGGCGGCGGAGCTTCTTTCCCCCTTCGAAACTCTCGTCCAGCTGACTGCAAAGTACGCTCCAGTAGCAATTTCTATCCTGGAGCCCGAGATCATCGACGTCACAGCCAATGAGCTCCAGAACACACTAACAGACCTGGGTAGCTTCGTCAACGAACTCGTTACAAGGCCCATAAAAAGACGGATCATGGAGAAAAAGAACACCGAGTTCAAGCTCAACCCATGATATTATCGGCAAAAGGCGAATACCCTATAGGCATTTAATTAAGCTCCCTTTCATTTTTACGGCAATTAGCGTGCTCTTTTTAAGCAGAGAAAGGGTCTGAAAGCGAAAAGTATATATACCCTTATCCGGTAGAGAGTGATTGACAACACATGTTAGACCATCCTAGGGCGTAAGCCCAAACTTAAGGAGGTGTTGGGAAATGAAAGTGAAGAAGATCGCGGCCCTTGCAGTTGGTGCCGCAATGGTTGGAGCCACCGTCGGCTTTGCCAGTGCCCAGCCGACCGTTCCGGAGATTCCGAAGGACTTCTTCGTTAACGCCGATGGAACCCCGAACGTTAAAATCGTTGTCGGAAGTAACGCTGCTGCCATGGACGTTGCCAGCGCCGCTGACATAGCCGTTGCCCTTGGAAGCCTGCTCTACACCACCGAGCAGGTCGAGGCCCAGAACGCTTACGTGAAGATCAAGGCCGAGTACCCACCTGCCACCCTCGATGAGTGGACCATCTACGCTTACAACTTTGACACCATGACTGTTGACCACGGCCTCACCATCAACGGTAGCGAAAACTGGGCTACTACTTACGAGGAGCTTCCGGGTGACTACTGGTGGAATGGCGCCGCCTACGCTGGTAATTACACTGACTGGGTAGGCAACTTCATGGTCACTACCACCATTGCCGACAAGGACAAGACCGGCGACGAGCAGCTTATCGACTGGCACATCACCCTCAAGAACGTCCAGCTCAGCTCCAAGGACCCCGCTGAGTGGGACGGTACCATGCCACCCAAGGATGCTGACCTTATAGTCACTCCGGGCAACGTCACCGTCTTCGTTGACTACGTCCTCTACAACTACACCGTCTCATACACCACTGAGGTCAGGCCAGCTTACCCAGAGTGGGGCGTCCCGGCTGAGAATGCAACTGTTACTGACTGGTACATCGGCGACGCCGAGAACATGGCTGCTGCCGGTGGAACCGAAGTTGGCGTCTACAGCCCAGGTGTTGCTGCCGGTGGAACCTTCACCGTCTTCGGCGAGACTTACTACGTCCTCAGCGTCGGAAACGACAACTTCACCGCCGGTCTCGACAAGGGTACCGCCTGGTACCAGGTCAGCCAGCCGCAGGCCATCGAGGGCACCGACTGGATCGTCACCGTCCTCGACATAAGCATCATCGACCAGAGGGCTCTTGTCGTCGTCAAGAACGCCGTCACCGGCCAGGAGAGCGACCAGATGATCCTTGAGAAGGACACCCCAGTTGACGTCTTCGGAGATGGCGCAGTCATTCTCACCCTTAGGGACACCTTCGTTGGTATCGACGGCCACCTCATAGCCTCCATTGAGGCTCAGGTTGACGTCGACACCTACACCAGCGGTCGCACCATCATCTACGACGGCAAGACTTGGGAGATGGAAATCCGCACCAACAACGGTTACATCACCAACATAACCCTTACCAACCTCGACACCCTCGAGGGCAACCCGGTTGACATCTTCGGCACCTACGACCTCAAGTACTGGTTCGAGATGTACACCCTCAACGAGGCTGCTGTCGGCTACGACATTGACGGAAACGGTACCATCGACGACGTTGACCGCGTCGTTGCCTACGCATACATAGCCCTCACTGAGAAGGAGGGTACTGTCAGCGAGATCGAGCTCAGCGTTGGCGACAATGTCCTTGACACCGAGTACTACGTTGCTGGCATCTACGCTGACCAGGTAATGGTCAAGCCGGTCGCCAGCCCGATAACCGTCATGGACTACGAGGTCAACCTTGAGGACCCAGGAAGCAACCTCATCCTCGTTGGTGGTCCAGTCGCCAACAGCGTCACCCAGTACCTCGTCGAGCAGGGCATCAGCCAGGTTGACTGGTACAACAGCCCAGGCGACATCGAGTACATCCAGGATGCCCTTGGCGGCTACGACGTTGTCATCGTCGCTGGTGCCACCAGGGACGAGACCAAGGCTGCTGCCGAGGCCCTTATGGAGTACCTCGCTGGCCTCTGAAGGCCTTTCCTTCTCTTTTAATTCTCTCTTCTGGGGGTTTTAGCCTTGAATCAAAAGAGGCTCGCAGTCGTTCTTGTAGTTCTCCTCATAGTCATTGCTCCAATCAGCTATGTAATGTACTCGTATCATAACTTCAACAACGTCATCAGCCCAAAGCCACCCAAAGCATCCACCCAATACGTTGTAATATACACGCCCTCTGCTCAGTTCTACGCCCTCACCGCTGAGCAGTACCAGAAGCTCATCGAGCAGGGAACTGCCCCCCCAGCGGGCTCCAAGATATTCAACATTACCGTGGACAGTTACATTACAGGCAGCCCAGAAGTTGACCTGAATCTGACTATTAGAAGCTTTTATGAGTACTTCACGATAGTTATCGGCGACCCCTCCGTAGAGAACTGTAAAGATAACCCCCAGCTGTATGTCGGGGACTGCAGATACAGAACACTCACAGTCTCTGAGATATCTGGGGTAGTGTCCAACATCTTCACAACAAACTACTACATTAAGGGCCTCGAAATGGGCTACGACAACATAACCGCCAAGCAGTACGCTTTCAACCAGACGTGGCTGAGGTACAGAAAGACTTACCTGAACTTCTGGACTAAGCTCGATATCGGCCGCGGCAAGATAGGGAATCCGGACCACCTTGTTGTGCTCCTGATCGGTCCAGCAGAAGGAGCAACAGAAAACAGAATATTCACTCCCCGCAAGGGAGTGCTGGTAATAGAGGGAGTCACCGACGAAACTTTGAGGGCTGAGGTTGTGTTCATCGAGAACCTCATAGGTTTCTCATGGCCAGAAAAGAGGAACACTACAGAGTGATTAAATCTTTCAGTATTCTTTTTCCCTCATCCCCAACCACATTAAAGAATTCCTTTTCATCTCTGAAAGGTCTCTTGGACAGAATCTTCACAACCCTCTTCTTACCGATACCAGGAATGTACTGAAGAATCTTTGGACTCTCCTGGTTCACATTTATGGGTATCGGAATGCCTGTTATGCTTCTAAAGCCGTGATCGACTATTAAAACATCGTAGAACCTGTTAAGCTCGACTTCTTTGGGAATACCAACTATCAGTGGATAGCTCCCTATCTGTCTGCCGTACGTAAGGCCGTTGTCGTAAACCTCAGCCCTAACGTCCCTGAGAACCGTTCCAACGGGCACGACCCTCTTAAGCATTGGAAGATCGATTTCATGCCTTATCTTGTACTTGTAGTGCTGGATGAGCTTCTTGTGCTTCTCGGTCTTTACTCTATTTCTCATATGCCAGAGAGGGGTTCCGGGGAAGACAACCACCTGACGTATGTTTATGCGCCTGACCATCAGGCCATCGTCGAGGAGCTTTTTGAGGAACTGGAAAGTCAGCTCGTAACTCTTCTTTGTCTCTCCAGGAAGACCAAAGAGTATGTTTATCCCTGGGAGGAGCCATGGCATTCCGTTGTAGCCCCTCTTTCCCCCTACCTCATTGAGCAGCTTAACCGCCTCGTAGGTTTCTTCGGCAGTGGCGTTCAAGTTGTTGAGCTTGGCCACCTTTGGATCAGCACTCTCAAGTCCGAAGGCAACGACGTTTCCGGGTGTACCGTACTCAATGAGTGCCTTTGCTATCTCCCTGCTCTCCTCAGGATAGTTCGCTATCACCGCAGGATTTGCATTGTCCACGTGGAGGGTTTTTATGTCAGGAGCGACTAAGCGGATTCCGCGGAAGAGTCTTTCAATGGCTTTGGGATTGGGTATGGGAACGCGGCCGTTTGATTTTGCCATATAGGAAAAGATGCAACTCTGCCTACCGACGCGGAAGTGTCTCACGCCAAGGTTGTAGAGAACTTCAACTTCCCTCACAATATCCTCAATGGATCTGTCCTCGACCTTTCTATATCTCACGGGCTCCGTGCAGAAGGAGCAGCCGCCTATGCCCATAGCCTTTGGACAGCCACGCTGGGTCTCAATCTCAACTATGACGAAATCTGGGAAGTCAGGAAATTGCGTCACGACCTCTGCACCCAGGAGGGCGTAATCGCGAAGCTCGTCATAGGTTCGAAACCTGAAGGGATCGGCTTCTCTGGGATTCCGGAAGAAATCATAAAGAAAAGCCTCCAAGTCCCCGTAAACGATGTGGTCAAAGACCGTCTGAGCAAACATCAGCTCCCGAGAGGTTATCTTTGTCCCACCCTGGTGGGCAGAACCCATGAAAGCCGGTCCTCCAAGTATTTTAATTCCTTTAAAGGGCTTTAGGAACAGGGCAACCTCTTCAACCTGAGATGGGACAGCTGAGAGGTACTTACCCGGAGTGTGGAGACCCCCGATGTAGATTATAACGTCAGCCCTTTCGAGTATCTCTTTCGTTTTTGGGAAATTTGGTGTCTTGTTTTTAGTGGCAACTCCCCTTTCACCATCAAACGTTGCCCGAAGGTCATCTATGGTCAAATAGAACATGCTAACATCTTTACGTGCCTTTTTAATGGCACCGTATGCGTAGCGCGGGTATATACCAAGGTACGGGGGAACACCCAATCCAGCAGGCTCATCGGTATAGCCATCGATGATAGCAACTATCATGGTGGATGAGTCTATTGTGCCTCTTAAAAATCAATCGATATCAAATCGAAAAGTATAAACGGTTTGCTTTCCAATGTATATTTGGAGATGATCATGACCACCCCCATTTACAAAACAAAAGAAAGAGAGAGAATCAAGTTTAAAAAAATTCTCGAAGCACTTTCCCAGCTCGATACCAAGGAGCTTATAGCTCATTGGATAGATCAAGAAGTGAAGGAAGCTGAAATGTACTACAGACTCTACACAATGAGTAAGGAGGTCAACTGGGATGAGCAGATTCCAAAGCTTTTCTTCAGTATATATAAAGACTGCTTGGAACACGCCGAAGCACTGCTAAAGCTGTACCGTACTATGTATCCAGGCGAGGAAGTTATTAAGGTTAATGTCCCCGCCCTAGAGGTAGAGCTGTCCGAAGATCGCCTCAGAGAGCTGGTGTTTAAGGGAAACCTCCGGGGCATTCTCGAATACCTGATGGGTACAGAGAAAATTGCACACGATGTTTATTCATATCTGGCAGAACAAACTACCGACGAAAAAGTAAGGGCGACTCTCATCTGGCTGGCGGAGATTGAAAATGGACATTACGAAAAGTTGAGGAGGCTCTATGTGACACTCTTTGGAGATTATCCGGAAGAGGAAGAAGAATGAGATAATTCCGTACCTTCTTTACCCTTAATTTCACTAGATGATGTTGTTAACCTTCAGGTATGCTTCTATTTCCTTAACCTCCTCAGGGGAGAGCTGAAAGACTCTTTTTTCTGCATAAGGTGCCGAGGAAATCACGTCTTTAACATTCTTGAACTCAGCCTTGCTGAGACCAAGCATGTGGTGGGATTTCTTCAATGCGGCAGCAACCGTACTCCTCCTGTGCTGAAAGAGAGCCCTAACGAGATCCTCATTCAGTTCTATGGCCTCACTTTTCGGCTTGGGTTCAAGGACAATGACCGCAGAGTCAACCTTTGGCCGGGGATAGAACGCACCTCGTCCAATCCTCTCGACGAGTTCAACGTAGGACTTGGCCTGAACCATCAGTGAGAGGCGAGAGTAGTTCCTGTCGCCCGGCCTTGCCACCATTCTCTGTGCGAACTCAAGCTGGTAGATGAGAACAGCCCTCTCGAATCCGTATCCGAGGAACCTGAAGGTTATCGGGGAGGAAATTTGATAGGGCAGGTTTGAGACTATTTTGTTAAACTCTGGAAAATCAACCTTTAGAGCGTCCCCCTCTATTATCTCGACGTTGGACCAGTTGTACTCCTTTCGCAGTATCTCAACAAGACGTGGGTCCTTTTCTATGGCATAAACCTTCCCGGCACGCTTGCTGAGCGCATCCGTGAGAACACCAAGTCCGGGGCCAATTTCAAGAACGACATCTCTTCCGCTAAGTTCAGCCCTCTCAACGTTTCTCTCGATGATATCGTCTACTATTAGAAAGTTCTGTCCAAGGTCAGAGTTTGCCCTTAATCCGTATTTAGAAATGAGAGAAAAGAGGCGCTCCCTCATACCCTGAATATCCTCCTGGAACCAACGAAGAGCCTGTAGCGATCCTTCCCTTCAAGCTCATCAACAACGCGCTTGGTTATCATCTTTGCTGGATCAGGAAGACCCTTAACTCTGTGCCTCAGATCTTCAAAGCTCTTGAAGGGCTCCTTCTTACGTTCCTCTATGATTTCCCACATGTGCTTCTTGCCTATTCCCGGAAGAAGCTCGAGGCTGTGGAGCCTGTTGGTTATCGGCGGGGCGATGTTGAAGAACTGGACAAAACGCTCTTCATTGTTCTTGACTATCTCTTCCACAACATAGGGGAGTTCGGCCTTAGCGGTAGCAGTGAGATCATCGTAATGGATCTTCTTGTTGATCATGAGAATCTTATCCCTCTGCCCCTTGCCTATGAATACCCTCTCGTACAGCATCAGATCCTCCCTTGGAGCCACCTCGAGAAGAGTGAATGCCTTTTCACCTATTACCTGTGCCACAGGCTTTCCGGTTCTCCTGCCGGTCTTCAAATCAGTGTATCCTTCCGGCAGATAGTCCAGCACATAGGCGTACTCCTCATACTCAACATTCCGCCTCTTCTTTTCGAGACTCTCCCTGTAAGAATGCCTCCGGTACCTATCCATTTTCTCTCCCCCAGAAATTATACCCATCAGGAGTTTTTATACTTTGTCGAGAAAAGGGAAAGAAAGGAGTCACTCCCTGTAGTCGTCGAGGAGCTTTATTATCTCCTCAGCCTCTTCCCGGGTAGGCATGTAGTCTTCCTTGGTAAAGATAACACGGATGTCGAAGTAGTCTTCTGGCATGAGGTCAACGAGCTTAGCTGCCAGCCTCTCGTCGAGCCACTCGAAGAGGCCTATGAGCTTCTCCTTTAGCTCAACGGCCTGCTCAGGCTTGAGCTTGGCAAAGCGCTCGGCATGTTCCAAGCTAACTCTGGCCTCGTAGAACATCGGTTCCTCCGGGTTCTCCTCCACACCCTCGGCCTTACGCCTCTCGAGGAGCTCTTTGGTCTCCGCTATGGTAAGATAACGCTCCTCGAGCTTTTTCCTTCCTATCATGCTCATCCCTTCTGAGCCCTGAGGTGGACTGGGTGGATGAAGAAGGTCTTTATTTTGCCGCCGTCCCTAATCTGGACGATGTAGGCATCGCCACGCTTGCCAACAACGGTTCCGGTCCTTCCGTGGAATCTTGGGTCGGGCATGCCCTTGTGGTAGCTAGGCTCGATGACGATGTGAACCTTCTGCCCGACCTCAAACTCCTGGAGGAACCTGGTGAGCGGCGGGAGACCTCTCCTCCTCGGCTTCTTGCTGAGCTTCCCCCTGGTCTTCCTCCTAAAGCTGTGGGCCTTCTGAACCATATCAATCACCTCACAGATTTTTACCCATCCCGCAAAGGGTATATAGACATCCATTAGGGCTTTTTCAGACTTTCAAACCTTTTCGGCGTATGGACTAAGCCTATTATGGCTCCGTTACCCAATCGGCGAAAAGCGTTTATAAAGTTTTCACTCATCGAGGATGTTCAGAACATCCAGCCTTTCGCACCAGGCTGGCTTCCCGAGGAGGTCGCTAACGGAAGGCTTGGTTCTTCCTTTATCACCCGAGATGAGCTCCTTGATGTAGAGGCCGCCATCGGTGATTAGCCTCAACTCAAAGTGCTTCTCGTCTATCCATCTTGCCTCCGCTTCATGAATCCTTTTGACCCTTACTTTGTCGGCTCTCGCCTTCCTCACGCGCCAGGGCGTTCTTTGGTGTATCTCAAGCCCTCTAAGCTCTCCCGCCACTTCCCTGGCTTCCTCAGGAGTTACACCATCTTCGACGAGAACCAGGGCGAGATATTCCTTCCGATGGTTCTTTGTGAGAACTTCCTCAGCCTCCTTAGTGGTCACAAAACGAAGGTCAAGAACCTCCACCTTTCCGCTCGCATTTATCTCCTTTGCTATAGCTCCGAGATCAAGCTTCCTTTTCTTTGGACCTTTTATCTCGAGGATGAAGGGCCTGCCGTTGCCGAGCATCCTAACGTCAACATCCTCCCTGCCGGCGCCCTTAAAGACGCACTTCCCCCCCGCAGCCCTGGAAAATGGACGGCAAATTATAGACGCAACGCTCTCCTCGAATTCCGGGAGGGGCGTCTGCGGAATGCCCCTAACAAGCTTTCTATAGCGGCCATAAATGTAGAGGGGATTTATCTGAAGCTCGATCTTCCCTAAATATGGCTCGACTATGAAAACAACATCCGGAGTTTTTGAGGTATCCTTTCCAGTTGCGAGGCCAAAGGCCTTGCCAAGCTCGCGGTTGAATTCTCTGTTTATGGGCTCGCCAGTGTCTATACCGAACTCCTCCCAGAGGGCTTTTTCTCTCTCCTTTATCTCCTTGGAGAAGCGGGAACCGACTAAAAAAGTGTTGAACTCTATCCCTTTGCTCACCTTTTTCATGAGTTCAATGAGTTCGGGAATCCTCTCAAAAATGTTCCCGCAGAGCTCACACTTCTCAGCCTCTTCTATTGGCTCTAATCCTTTCGCTGAGCGCTTCATGTTGAGGACGAACCTTATTGCCTTCCCGCGTTCCTCGTTAGTACCCCTTCCAAGCCGAGCAAAGAGCCTGCCGAGGCAGTGGTCACAGAGGCTATGTGCTTTAAGAACCTTTTCAGCCTTCTCGACTATCATGTTCCCACCCTAAGCTTTATATCTCACCTTTTCGACAATCTCGCGATGATGACTCGTAGGCAGCGCATAATAAAGCTTTTGGAGGAGCGCGATTACTCACCGGGTGAGCTGGCAGTAGCATTGGAACTCCGCGGCAGAGGGGCGAAAAAGGTAATCCTCGAAGACTTGAAGGCCATACAAAAGACCCTTAAGCATGAGGGAAAGGTTCTTCTCATAAAGCCCGCTGAGTGTAGGAAGTGTGGCTTTATCTTCAGGCCGGAGATAAACATACCCTCCCGCTGTCCAAAGTGCAAGTCAGAGTGGATAGAGGAGCCTAGATTTAAGATAGCACCTAAGTAATTGTCATTATGACAGAATTCATCCAAATTTTTGGGAGATTCTTGTCATTCATCCAGCCCGAAGGTTTATATTAACCTCTCACCAGTATAAGGCGGAGGGAAAGGCTATGCGCAAAGTTGAGCGGTTTATGCAGGAAAAGGGCCTCAGTGTTGGAGATTACGTCAGAATAATCGAAAAGGATAACGGAAACGAGAGCATCTATGAAGGAATAGTCATGAACCCCTATGAGCTCTCCACCGGAGAGACGCTTACGCTCAAGCTTGACAATGGCTACAACATTGGAATCCTCGTTGACCAGATAGTTTCAGTTGAAATCATCGAGAAGGCGAAGCCAAGAGAGGAAGTAGAGTTCGAGGAAGTGTTTCCGAAAAGGCCAGAGCTTCCAAACGTTGCTATCCTTGGAACGGGCGGAACCATAGCAAGCAGGATAGACTACAAGACTGGAGCCGTCCATCCGGCTTTCACTGCGGAGGAACTTGCCAAGGCAGTTCCGGAGATTTTTGAAATAGCCAACATAACACCGAAGCTCCTTATGAACATCCTCAGTGAGGACATGCGCCCGACGTACTGGGTCAGGATAGCCCACGAAGTTGCGGGCATACTGAACAACGGCGAGGACGGCGTCATCATAGCCCACGGGACGGATACGATGGCATACACCGCATCGGCTTTGAGCTTCATGCTCAGGGACTTGGGCAAACCGGTCATACTCGTCGGCGCTCAAAGAAGCTCGGACAGGCCGAGCAGCGACGCGGCGATGAACCTCATATGCTCTGTCAGGATGGCAAGGGCTGATTTCGGCGAGGTTGCCGTTGTAATGCATGGGGAGACGAGTGACACATACTGCCTCGCTCACAGGGGAACCAAGGTCAGGAAGATGCATACCAGCAGGAGGGACGCCTTCAGGAGCATAAACGATATACCGATAGCCAGAATATGGCCGGGTGGTGAGATTGAGTTCCTCAGAAAGGACTACCGCAGAAGGACTGAAAGCGAGGTCTGGGTCGACGACGAGATGGAGGAGAAGGTCGCTTTGGTAAAGGCCTTCCCCGGAATGAGCACCGAGATAATAGACTTCTTCGTGGACAAGGGGTACAAGGGCATAGTCATAGAGGGAACCGGTCTCGGCCACGTGCCGACCTACGTCATAGACTCAATACAACGCGCTACTGAGGAAGGCGTTGCCGTCTGCATGACGAGTCAGTGTCTCTACGGCAGGGTGAATCTCAACGTTTACTCCACTGGAAGAAGGCTCCTCAAGGCGGGCGTTATTCCGTGCGAAGACATGCTTCCAGAGACGGCTTACGTCAAGCTTATGTGGGTGCTTGGCCACACTGATGATCCAAAAGAGGTCAGGGAAATGATGCTCACGAACTATGCGGGCGAGATAACGCCCTACACGAGGTTTGACACGTTCCTGAGGTGATGACAATGGCGTACGATTACGAGAAGCTTGGTCTTAAGGTCGGTCTTGAAATCCACAGGCAACTCGACACCAAAAAGCTATTCTCACCCGTTCCAAGCGAGCTGAGCGACGAGGTGGAGTTTACCTTCCAGCGTCGTTTAAGGCCAACCATAAGCGAGCTCGGCGAGATTGATCCGGCTGCTCTGGAGGAGTTCAAGAAGGGGAGGACTTACATCTACGAGGGCAGTTACGAACTGGCAGACCTCGTTTACATTGACGAAGAGCCGCCACACATGCCGGATGAAGAAGCCCTCAAGGTCGCCCTTCAGATTTCCTACCTTCTCAACGCCACTCCCATTGACGAGGTTCACTTCATGCGTAAAATCGTCATAGATGGCTCCAACGTCTCAGGCTTCCAGAGGACGGCAATAATAGCCATGAACGGAAAGGTGGACACACCGTGGGGAAGTGTTGGAATCCCAACGATCTGCCTTGAAGAGGACGCCTGTAGAATAGTCGAGAGGAAAGACAAGGAGGTAATCTACCGCCTCGACAGGCTGGGTATTCCTCTCGTTGAGATAAGCACGACTCCGGACATACACCACCCGGAGCAGGCAAAGGTGGTCGCCAAATACATAGGCGACGCTCTGAGAGCAACGAGGAAAGTCAAGCGCGGTCTTGGAACCATCAGGCAGGATCTCAACATTTCAATAAAGGGCGGTGCCAGAGTAGAGATCAAGGGAGTCCAGGAGCTAGACATGATACCAATCATCATTGAGAGAGAAATCGAAAGGCAGCTCAAGCTCCTCGAGATACGAGACGAGCTGAGGAGGCGCGGAGTCAAGCCAGAGGACATCAAAGAGGAATTCTACGACGTCACTGAGATATTCGAGAACACTGGCTCTAAGATAATAGCGCGCACGATAAATAACGGTGGAAAGGTCCTCGCCGTTAAGCTCCCCAAGTTCCGCGGGCTCATCGGGAAAGAGATTCAGCCCGGCAGGAGGCTCGGAACTGAGATGGCTGACAGAGCCAAGAAATACGTGAAAGGTATCTTCCACATTGATGAATTACCGAATTATGGAATTACAGAATTGGAGGTTAATGCAGTTATCGAAAAACTCTGTCTCGGCGAGGATGACGCCTTCGTCCTCGTCGCCGCAGAGGAGGAAACTGCCAAGAAAGCACTCCGCGAGGTTCTCCAGAGGGCGAGGGAGGCTATAGACGGCGTGCCGGAGGAAACAAGGAGAGCTCTACCCGATGGAAACACCCAGTACATGCGCCCGCTTCCCGGCAAGGCGAGGATGTATCCCGAGACGGACATACCGCCGATACTCATCACGGAGGCTATGAAAGAGGAGATACTCGCCAACCTGCCAGAGCTCCCGCAGGAGAGGGCCGAACGCTACGTAAAGGAGTACAAGATCGACAGGAGCCTTGCTGAAACCATTGTAAATGACGAACGCGACGAGCTCTTCGAAGAGCTCATAGCGAAGGGCGTCAAGCCGTCCCTCGCTGCATCAATACTCGTCGTCGTACTCAAGGGTCTCAAGAAGGAGGTTCCCATCGAAAACATCACCGACGAGCACATCAGGGATGCTTTTGAGCTCTATCTCAACGGCAAGATAGCCAAGGAGGCCTTCGATGAGATATTCAAGGAACTCGCGCTTCACCCGGAGAAGACGGCCCAGCAGGTTGCTGAAGAAAAGGGCCTGACACTACTCAGCGAGGAGGAAGTTGAGCGCATCATAGACGAAGTCATTCAGCAGAACATCGAAGTCATAAAGGCCAAGGGCATGGGAGCGATGGGTATGATAATGGGCCGCGCTATGGCGAAGCTCCGCGGAAGGGCCGACGGAAAGCTCGTGAGCCAGCTCGTAAAGAAAAAGCTGAAGGAAGTCCAAGGATCCGCACCTTGAAGTTTCCTTTTAAGTTCCATTTTATTCTTTGAATTCATCAAATGCCAAGGAATTTGCGTATTTTGAATTTGAGATGACCAAAAAACACACTGTTCAGATAAAAATCAGTTGTGTGGGTAAACAGCGTCTTTGCAGTCTTATAGTCGTCGAAATACAAGAACGCCAGCTCACGTAAGTCACGCTTATTGAAAATCAGGATCGTGTTTCCAATGGTTTTCCCACCAAAGATGTCCAATGGGTCATATCGTATCTTTGTCAGCTTTCGAACGTTTCCTAGCCCAACTTTTCCGTAGTTTTGAGCAATTAACTCGTCGATTAGTGTAAAGGAGCCCTTCCTAAACCCAGCGGGATGATCCTTGATCTCAATTTTTACTGGTTGCACGAACTTATCGACGACATAATACTGAAGAACGACCTTCTCTTTGATCTTGGCTAAGTCAAGCACGTTGAAGAGAGCCCTCAGATACGTCTCGAGAAATACCTGGGGAGTAATTTCACTACGATGAAGCTCATGCAGAAGGGCTTTCTTTCCCTCAGGACATTCCAGTCTTAAAAGTTTCGTCCCGTGGGTTTCTACAATGTACACACCTTTATCTGCGAGAAAGGTCCTGTAATGAAGGGACTGTATTGGCATATTCTCAAATAAAAACTCAAACAACTTTGAGTGACTGCTCATTGATACAACACTGCAGGCATCCCCATCTATTTCAACTGTAACCATCATAGACATCCCAACATTTTTTGGGAAACATCCTAATTAATTTTTCTTTTGCTTTATGTTATCCAGGAATATAATAGAGGGACTAAGGATAAATTTGGGCTTTCTCACCAGTTTAGATTACAATAAGTACAGGGATATCCGGGTCAGAGCATCGGCTCCTCATCACTCTTCAGAGTGAGGGAAATGGTCATCATCCCCAAATACGTCTCTTCTAGGATTTTTAAGCGTTGGGTAAAAGAGGAAAGAAGCTCAACGCCCAAGCTCCTTGTGAGCCTTGGCGAGGTGCTTCGCCGCTATTGCAGCCAGCAGTGAAAGCTCTCCAGCCAAGACTGCACCAGCGATTATCTCCGCGAACTTCTTGGCGTTCGTTCCAGGTGGATCACCACCACCGGCAACTCCCATGATGCTCAGGGCTTCCCTCTGGGTCGGGACCCTAGTTCCACCACCGACGGTTCCTATCTCGAGGCTTGGCATTGTTATGCTGATGTAGAGGTCTCCTTCTGGGGTAACCTCCGCAAGAGTTATGCCGTGGGCCCCTTCCGTAATCTGTGCCTCGTCCTGGCCCGTTGCAAGGAATATCGCGCCCACAATGTTGGCGAAGTGGGCGTTGAAGCCGTAGGAGCCAGCCTGGGCTGAACCCACAAGGTTCTTGCGGTAGTTGACCTCTGCTATGAGCTCCGGAGTGGTCTTCAGCTTTTTCTCGACGATCTCGCGTGGGATTATCGCCTCGGCTATGACCGTCTTTCCGCGCCCGTTGATGAAGTTCATTGCGTTGGGCTTTTTGTCAACACAGAGGTTTCCTGAGAGGGCAAGGTACTTAACGTCCGGAAACTCCTCTTCGATGACCTTCATTATCTCCTCGCTCGAAATGGTGACCATGTTCATACCCATGGCGTCGCCGGTCTCAAACTCAAACCTCAGATAGAGGTTATTGCCGACGATAAAGGGCTTAACGTCGCGGAGCTTTCCATGCCGCGTAACTTTAGAGACAGCCTTCTCCTGGAGGTAGCCAATGTTTGCCTTGACCCACTCCGCAACTTCTCTTGCCTTTCTTGCGTCCGGACACTTTAGGAGCGGCGCACGGGTCATTTTATCACTTATGATTGTTGTCTTGACCCCGCCGGCTGCCGTCAATGCAGAACAACCGCGGTTGACTGAAGCTACTAGTGCACCCTCCGTCGTCGCGAGCGGAATGTAGAACTCCCCCTTGGCGTATTCACCGTTAATTTTGAGCGGTCCGGCAACGCCCATCGGTATCTGGACGACGCCTATCATGTTCTCGATGTTCCTTCCGATAACTTGGTTGGGGTCTATGGAGTAATGTCCAATGTTCTCGAGGCTTATCCCAAACTTTTTCTCAAGAGCTTTCCTTCTTATTTCAGTGGCGAGCTTCTTGTCGCCGTTTGTATATTTTTCAACCTGATGGAATTTTATTTCTCCGCTAGCTACCTTCTCCACGAGCCCTTCCATGTTCATTTCAACACCCCCAGAAATCAGCCGAATATCCATTCTTCAAGGACTTCTCCAGTTTCCCGAAAGGCTATGGCGGCATCACTGTTAGGATAGTACTTAATGACAGGGACACCCAAATTGATGGACTCAGGAACTTTGTTATCAAAGGGTATCCACCCAAGAACTGGAACATTGAGGTCTTCTTCAACGGCCTCTATAATCTTGTCAACTATGTCCTCTGACTCCCTGACCTTGTTCAGTATCACACCAATGTTGAGATTATATCTCTCACCTAGGGCTTTCAGCTTTTCTATCTCGTTCTTAACCATTACCTCGAAAGAGTATATCGGAGAGCGCTCTATTTCAACCACTATAAGTTGATAGTTGGCAAGCTCAAAGGTAGGAAGCGTGTCAAATGGAATTCCAGTGGGCGAGTCCACGAAAACAACTCCGAACCGATATTTGACTCTTTCCAGAATATCTACTAATCTCTTTGGAGAGATGCCCAGAACATCCTGAAGCTGCGTGCTTCCCGGCATCACATGAACTCCCGTCTGGGGATGTTTGTAGATGGCCCATTCAGGATCAAGTTCGGGATTTTTGAGAAGCGAGTGGAGAGTGTACTTTACAGTATCAAGTGCAAAGTGGAAACCAAGGTTAGGCAGGTATAAGTCACCATCGACAGCAAGGACACGATATTCCCTCATGGCTAAGAAAGTGCTGAGGTTAGCAGTGGTGGTAGTTTTTCCCGCACCTCCTCGCCCGGTCACGACTATCAGCGCCATCTTTAGACCCCCTTTACTTAGTTGGAAAATACTCAAAGGAGAATATAAGGTTTCCGATAATCCATCAGGAAAACTATTGTTTACATCATTGAACCTTCACAAAAGGTTTATATCGCCCCGCCATTTAGATAAGCATGTAAACATTAAGGAGATGGTTGCTATGGCCGAAAAGATGCCGGCGATCGTTAAGACGAAGCCCGCCTACGGTGCGGAGCTCGTTGAAGTTGATATCCCCAAGCCCGGTCCTGGAGAGGTTCTCATCAAGGTTCTTGCCACCAGTATCTGTGGAACTGACCTGCACATCTATGAATGGAACGAATGGGCGCAGAGCAGGATCAAACCGCCCCAGATAATGGGTCACGAAGTCGCCGGAGAGGTCCTCGAGGTTGGTCCCGGCGTTGATACAATCAATGTTGGTGATTACATTTCAGCTGAGACTCACATAGTCTGTGGAAAATGTTACGCCTGCAAGCACAATCGCTACCACGTCTGCCAGAACACAAAGATATTCGGCGTTGACATGGACGGTGTCTTTGCCGAATACGCTATAGTTCCCGCCCAGAACGCTTGGAAGAATCCGAAAGACATGCCTCCCGAGTATGCAACCCTCCAAGAGCCCCTTGGAAACGCCGTTGATACAGTTCTTGCTGGTCCAATAGCTGGAAGGAGCACGCTTATCACAGGCGCAGGTCCGCTCGGTCTCCTAGGTATAGCCGTTGCTAAGGCCAGTGGCGCTTATCCTGTCATCGTCAGCGAGCCAAGCGAGTTTAGACGCGAGCTAGCAAAGAAAGTTGGTGCTGACTACGTTGTCAACCCCTTCGAAGAGGATCTAGTTAAGTTCGTTATGGACATAACTGATGGAGCCGGTGTTGAAGTCTTTCTCGAGTTCAGCGGCGCTCCTAAGGCCTTCGAACAGGGCCTCCAGGCGGTAACACCGGGAGGAAGGGTCTCGTTGCTCGGCCTCTTCCCGAGAGAGGTCACCTTTGACATCAACAACCTCGTAATCTTCAAGGCCCTTGAAGTACACGGAATAACCGGAAGGCATCTCTGGGAGACCTGGTACACCGTTTCGAGCCTTATTCAGAGCGGCAAGCTCAACCTCGATCCAATAATAACCCACAAGTACAAGGGCTTCGACAAGTTTGAGGAAGCCTTCGAGCTCATGCGCGCCGGCAAGACTGGAAAGGTCGTCTTCTTCCCCCACAAGAAGTGAGTTTTCCTTATTTTTCTTTCACCGCAATTCTTAAGTAACTCTTCTCAAACTCAACCCAAGGAGGTGGCCCTATGGAGCTTAGCTATCAAGAGAAGCTGACGCTCATAAAACTTAACGAGTTGAAAAAGGCTAAATTCGACGAGCTCGTTGAAAAAACCGGTCTCGACCAGGTCGCGGTCATGAGAGCCGTTCTCTGGCTTCAGAGCAAAGGTCTGGCGAGGCTCCACGAGAAGAGCGAGAGGATAGCAAAGCTAACCGAGACCGGTAAGAAATATGCCCAAATTGGACTGCCAGAATGGAGGGCTCTGAAAGTCCTCAGGAAAAAGGGCAAGGCCACACTCGATGACCTCAAAGAAGTCCTCAGCGAGGACGAGCTGAAGCCGATAGTCGGCCTCCTCAGGAAGGAGGGCTGGGCGAGCATTAGGAAGGAGGATGGAAAGCTCGTCCTCGAGATAACGGAGAATGGCCTTAAAGCCGAGGAGAGAGCGATTGACAGGGCACTAAAGCTCCTCGCCGAGAAAGAAGCTATTCCCGTCAGTGAGATTGAGGAAATTATCAAGGTGAACGACCTCAAGAGAAGGAAGATAGCCGAAGAAGACATCGTAACCGAAAGAACCGTCGAGATAACGCCCGAAGGAGAGGAGCTCGTAAATAAAGGCCTTGAGCTCAAGGAGGAAGTCTCAACCCTCACGCCGGAGCTCATAAAGTCCGGAAAGTGGCGTGAGGTCGAGTTCAAGCGCTTCAACATCCAGGCGCCGGTGAGAAGGATTTATCCCGGCAAGAAGCAGCCCTACAGGGCATTCCTCGACAAGATAAGGAGAAGGCTCATAGAGATGGGCTTCATCGAAATGACTGTTGACAGCCTCATAGAGACGCAGTTCTGGAACTTCGACGCTCTCTTCCAGCCCCAGAACCATCCGGCGAGAGAATGGACAGACACTTATCAGCTTAAATATCCGAAAAGCGGCTACCTACCCAATAAAGAACTCGTCGAGAGGGTTAAGACCGCCCACGAGAGAGGCTTAGCTGGCTCACGCGGCTGGGGCTACGTCTGGAGTCCGGAGAGAGCCATGTTGCTGATGCCGAGAGCCCACGGTACCGCCCTAAGCGGCAGGCAGCTTGCTAAAGGTGTCGAGATTCCGGGCAAATACTTCACGATACAGCGCGTTTTCAGGCCCGACGTCCTGGACAGGACGCACCTCATAGAATTCAACCAGGTGGACGGTTTTGTGGTTGGTGAAGACCTCAACTTCAGGCATCTCTTGGGTATACTCAAGCGCTTCGCCGTTGAGATCGCCGGAGCCAAGAAAGTCAAGTTCCTGCCGGACTATTATCCGTTCACCGAGCCGAGCGTACAGATGAGCGCCTACCATCCCGAGCTCGGCTGGGTCGAGTTCGGCGGCGCTGGAATATTCAGAGAGGAAATGACGAGGGCCCTAGGCATAGATGTTCCTGTAATAGCGTGGGGAATTGGAATTGACAGACTTGCCATGTTCAAACTCGGAATCGACGACATAAGGTATCTCTTCAGCTACGACCTGGGGTGGCTGAGAGAGGCGAGGCTGGTCTGGTAAAGGGGTGATGCTCATGCCGAAGTTCGATGTTTCGAAAGCGGATTTAGAGAGGCTCGTCGGAAAGAGCTTCACCGTTGAGGAATGGGAAGACCTTTTCCTCTACGCGAAATGCGAGCTCGACGACGTTTGGGAGGAGAACGGTCAGATCTACTTCAAGGCAGACTCAAAGGACACCAACAGGCCAGACCTCTGGAGCGCCGAGGGAATAGCGAGGCAGATCCGCTGGGCACTTGGGATGACGAAGGGCCTGCCAAGGTATGAGGTCGAAAAGAGCGACGTCGTTGTTTACGTTGATGAAAAGCTGAAAGATATCAGGCCCTACGGTGTCTACGCCATCGTTGAGGGCCTCAGCCTCGACGATGAGGCTCTCAAGCAGATGATCAACCTCCAGGAAAAGGTGGCGCTAACGTTCGGAAGGCGCAGAAGGGAAGTTGCAATAGGCATCTTCGACTTCGACAAGGTTAAGCCGCCAATTTATTACCGCGCCGCTGAGAAGACTGAGAAGTTCGTTCCGCTGGGCTTTGAGGAAAAGATGAGTCTCGAAGAAATCCTCGAGAAGCACGAGAAGGGCAAGGAATACGGCCATCTGATAAAGGACAAGCCATATTACCCGCTCCTCGTCGACAGCGAGGGCAATGTCCTTTCCATGCCCCCTATTATCAACTCCGAGCTGACCGGAAGGGTGACGACTGAGACCAGAAACGTCTTCGTCGACGTCACTGGCTGGGACTTGAACAAGATTATGCTCGCCCTTAACGTTGTTGTCACTGCTCTGGCCGAGCGCGGCGGGAAGATAAAGAGTGTAAAGGTCGTTTACGAAGACTTCGAGATAGAGACACCCAACCTAACTCCAAAGGAGTTCGAGGTTGAGTTCGAGTACATCAGGAGGCTCGCAGGGATAGATCTGAGCGACGAAGAAATCAAGGAGCTCCTCGAGAGGATGTTTTACGAGGTGGAACTCGAAAATGGAAAGGCCAAGCTCAAGTACCCGGCATTCCGCGATGACATAATGCACGCCCGTGATGTGCTCGAGGACGTCCTCATAGCTTACGGCTACAACGAGATCAAACCGGAGGAGCCGAAGCTTGCCGTCCAGGGCAGGGGAGATAAGTTCGTTGAGTTTGAAGATGCCGTGAGGGAGCTCATGGTTGGCTACGGCCTTCAGGAGGTTATGACTTTCAACCTGACCAACAGGGAGGCTCAGTACACCAAGATGAACCTCGACTTCGGAGAGCATCCCTCTGAGGAGTACGGTCATCATCCGCCGGCGAGACTCGTGGAAATAGAGAATCCCATAAGCCCCAAGTGGTCCGCTTTGAGGGCATGGCTGATTCCCAGCTTAATGGAGTTCCTGAGCCAGAACACCCACGAGGAGTACCCGCAGAGAATATTCGAGGTAGGAAAGACAACGCTCATAAACGAGAACAAGGAGACCAAGACCGTAAGCGAGAGCAAGCTTGCAGTTGCCATAGCCCATCCACGCGTAACTTTCACGGAAGTTAAAGAGATTCTCGACAGCGTTATGCACCACCTCGGCCTCGAGTACGAGTTGAAAGAGATCGAGCACAGCAGCTTCATCCCGGGAAGGGTCGGAAAAATCATCGTGAACGGTCAGGAAGTAGGAATAATTGGGGAGATACACCCGAAGGTGCTGGAAAACTGGGGAATAGAAATGCCGGTGGCGGCCTTTGAGGTCTTTCTGAGGCCGCTCTACAGGGAGCCATATCTCTGACCTTTCTCATTATCTATCTTTTCGTTTTGAATAGAAAAGTGTGATGAAAATATCGGCTTGGCATCTTTTCCGACATTTTTCGAGTCCCCACCAAAGTTCTTAAGAACGAACCGCCACATAATATCAAAGTTCACGATGTTTATGAAGACCTCCGGTTCAATTGCCGACTCCACTTGGTGATCACCTCCTTCAGCTCTTTCTAAGCTGATAATCCTAAGGCAATTTTATTAAACATTTCGAAAAGTTTTGAAGATATCTGTCAAAATCTGCCCAATTTTTACATATATAATTGTCATAATGCCAACAGATTAAACACCAAAAAGGCTTTAACTTTCACTTAACAACTTCCCATCATGAGGCTTGCCCTTCGTATAGCTTACGACGGAACTGCCTTCTATGGCTTTCAGAGGCAACCAGGCCTTAGAACCGTCGAGGGGGAAATCATTAGGGCTCTCACTAAGCTGGGTATAATAGAGGACGTTGAGAGCTCCAACTTCAAGGGTGCATCAAGAACTGATCGGGGCGTTTCTGCATTCTTCAACGTTGTGGCCTTTGACGTTGCTTCGAGGCCGGATCTGGTCAGGCCTGAGGTGCTCAACTTCCACCTGAAGGATGTCTGGGTTCTCGGAACTGCCGAGGTTCCGAAGGATTTCCACCCCCGCTTCTGGGCCAAGTCAAAGACCTATCGCTATTACCTCATTGATGCGGGGTTTGATGAAAAGGCTATGAGGGAGTGCGCAAAGCTCTTCATCGGAACTCACGACTTCTCAGCCTTTGCAAGGCTTGAACCCCACAAAAACCCCGTGAGAGAACTGATTAGAGCCGATATCATCAAACGCCAAGGATACTACATAATTGAGCTCGAAGGCAAAAGCTTCCTGTGGGAGATGGCCAGAAGAATAGTAAATGCACTCCGCTTCTGTGGACTGGGCATCCTGACGGAGGAAGAAGTGGAGAAGATGCTCAACGGCGAGTACTCCAGGAAAATTCCACCGGCGAGACCGGAGGGGTTGGTGCTGTGGGGGATAGAATATGAAGGCATCGAGTTCAGAGGGAACGAGAAAGGAATCAGAAAAGCAAAACACGACCTCTTCGAACGCTATTCAGAGGCATTAACCAGAGCTGCATTATTTGGCGACCTTCTTCTTGGTCTTTAGGTTCATCTCCATGTCATAATAGCGGCCATAGTATTGCTTCAAAGCCTTCTGTCTCTCGAGGAAGTGCGTGAAGAGCAATGGATCGTCGTCTTGGACGTCAACTATAACGGCCTTCATGCCCTTCTTTGGCCTCAAAGCCCTGCCTATAGTCTGGATGGTCATTATGTCACTCTTACCACCGCCAGCGAGGATTATAGCAGAGATTTCCGGTATGTCAACGCCCTCCTTGAGCAACGTGGACACGAGGACGGGAATCCTCCCTTCCTTGAAGTCCTCGAGTATCTCCCACCTGTTCGGGCTCTTTGAGCTGAGGAACTCGGCCTTTACTCCTTCCTTCTCAAGCATCCCCTTCAATATCTTGCCATGTTCTATCCTCCTAACGTCGATGAGAACACGGTGGCCTCTCCTAGCAAGCTCAATGGCCTTTCTAATTATCGCCCGGTTCCTCTCATCGTTGTTCATTATCATATCCTCGTAGAGCTCCTTGTAGCGCTCACTGAAGGACGGCATGCTGGACTCGTAAGTTACTATCTCAAAGCGGGGCTTTGCAAGGAAGCCTTCTCTGATCAGGTCTTCGGCGCGGACTTCGAATATAGTCGGACCCACAACGGCCTCTATCTTTATCTCTTCCCCCCTAATCCGCCTCCAGGGAGTGGCAGAGAGACCGAAGCGGTACACCTGAGGCAGGGAAAGGCCCAGCTGATAGAACTTCTCGGCCGCAGATGTCCTATGGCATTCATCGAACATGACTATCGCATAGTCGTTCTGCAACTTATCGGCACCTCTGGAGAGGAGTGTCTGTATCATCGCTATGGTCACAGCCCTTTCTTCCCACTTGTTGTCACCCACTATTCCAGGCTCAACACCAAGGACTTCCCTTACCTTGTCGGCCCACTGATAGAGAAGCTCCTTCGTGTGAACCACTATCAATGCGGATAGGTCAAGCTCATGGATTATCCTCAGTCCAACGACCGTCTTTCCGCTTCCAACGGGAAGGGAGAGAACTCCCATCTTCTCCTTCAGAGCTTTCTTTACGGCTCTTTGCTGGTATTTGCGCATAATGTAGTTCTCGTTCCAGGTGGAGTTGAGCTTAACTCCCCTAACCTGGCGCTCATCCTTTACCCTGACCCGATAACCCTTGGAGTTGAGGAATTTCTTAACTCTAGGGAGAACCCCTACCGGAAATGTCCTCTCATATGGGTCGTAGAGGCTTTCAGGCTTCTCCCATTTGCCAAAATCCTTTTTGTAGGTCAGTAGTTCATATATTCTGAAATACACCTGGGGATCAGCTTTCTCGATATACACCAGTGCAGAGCCGTCTGGAATACGAAGTACCACCACGGGCATGGCCAATCGCTGGGAGTTTGGAAAAAGGCTTTATAGACCTTTTGGAACAGTAGTCTCAGGTGATAAAATGCTGAGGGAAATCATCGAGCACTTTAATGATACGGTCGTCATTGATAAGCCCGTCAGCAAGGAGCTTGAGATAACGCGCTATTTACTAGAATATAAGGACAGACCCGTTCTCTTCAGAAACGTGGACGGCTGGGAAGTTGCAGGAAACATCTGGTCAACGAGGGAGAGAATAGCAGGATATCTTGGGATCAGGAAGGAAGAAATTCTTCACCTCATAGCAGATGCCATGGAGAACCCCCTGCCGTACCAGATGGTCAAGAACGCCCCGTTCATGGAGGGTTCTACCAGAGATTTCTCTCTTAAGGAGCTCCCGATTCCAAAGTACTACCCGAAGGACGGCGGTCAGTACTTCACCTCGGCCATGGTCATCGCTAAGGACGAGAATGGCTTTGTTAACATGTCCTTTCACAGAATGATGGTTATCGACGAGAAGCGCGTCGCGATAAGGCTTGTGCCAAGGCACCTTTATTCGATGTGGAAGGATAGAGCGGAGCGCGGGGAGGAGCTCGACGTTAGGATAGTCGTCGGCAATCCCATACACCTTCTCCTCGCCGGAGCAACGAGCGTAGCCTACGGCGTGAGCGAACTCGAGATAGCGTCGGCTATAAGCCAGAGGGCCTTTGGAAAGCCCCTAGAAGTCACTGAGATTGGTGACATTCCCGTTCCAGTTGAGAGCGAGTTCGTCTTCGAGGCCAAGATACTTCCGGAGCTCACCGATGAGGGTCCCTTCGTGGACATAACCGGAACCTACGACTACATAAGGAAGCAGCCCGTAGTGGTCTTCGAGAGAATGCACCACATGGAGAATCCAATATTCCACGCCCTCCTGCCTGGCGGCTACGAGCACTACATGCTCATGGGCCTCCCGAAGGAGCCTCAGATATACGCGAGCGTAAAGAGGGTCGTCCCCAAGGTTCACGGTGTCCGCCTAACGGAGGGTGGGACAATGTGGCTCCACGCGGTCGTCAGCATAACCAAGCAACACGATGGCGACGGCAAGAACGCGATTTTAGCGGCATTTGCAGGGCACCCGAGCCTGAAACACGTCGTCGTTGTGGACGAGGACATCAACATATACGATGACAGGGAAGTTGAGTGGGCGATAGCGACGCGCTTCCAGGCCGATAAAGATCTTGTGGTAGTGCCCAACGCCCGCGGAAGCTCCCTCGATCCCTCGGCTGAAAAGAGCCTCACCACAAAGTGGGGAATCGACGCCACAAAGCCGCTTGATAAAAAGGAAGAGTTCGAGAGGGCAAAACTCTGATTCTCTATTTTATTTCTGAAGACGGCCAAAATCCCCCTCAAAAAGGAAAAGAAAGTTATTCAATCATCTTGAGAAAGATCTCCTCGAGGCTGGGCTCCTTGACCTGCATCGTAAGTATCTTAGCACCCTGTGATGCTACGAAGTCATGGATTTCTTCCCTGATGTCTCCCGGAGCCACGATGTGGTACTTCCTCTCTCCCAGAGGCGTGACGGCCCACTCAGCTCCACTGAAGTCAATGGGCTTGTTTGTCTCGAGGACTATCGTGTAGCCGGCCCTCATGAGGAACTCGCGCTTGATGTTGTCAAGGTTGTCCTCAACGCGGAGCTTGCCTTTGACTATGACACCAACGGTGTCGCATATCTCCTCCACGTGGGCAAGGATGTGCGACGAGAAAAACACAGTCTTTCCAGCCTTCTTCTGCTCCCTGATGATTTCCTTGAACTCCGCTATTCCCGTTGGGTCAAGACCCGTCATAGGTTCATCGAGGATCAAAAGCTCAGGATCATTGATGAGCGCCTGGGCAAGAAGCAGACGCTGGCGCATTCCCTTGGAGAACTTGCCCACCTTTTTGTCCCTGACCTCCCACAGGTTGACGAGCTGGAGGAGCTCCTTCGCGCGCTTTTCCCTCTCGGTCTTTGGAATTCCGAAGGCCTCACCGATTATATCAAGCGTCTGCATTGGGGTAAGGAATTCCCAGAGGGTGGCGTGCTCGGGCATGTAGCCTATTCTCCTCTTAGCCTCGACGAGCTTGTTCTCGTCGTACTTTCCGTCCCTGAAAACCTCCTCACCGAAGAGCTCTATCCTTCCCTCCTGGGGAAAGATTAGGCCAAGGACGCTCAGGATGGTGGTGCTCTTTCCGGCACCGTTCGGCCCGAGGAAACCGTATATCTGGCCGTGCTTCACCTCGAGGTTGAGGCCGTCCAGGGCTCTAACGTCCTTGTAAACCTTGACCAGGTTCTCAATCCTCAGCATGAGCATCACCTCAGGTCCATCCTGTTGAACCTGTAAAATCCGACGATCAAATAGAGGAGGGTCATTCCGACTATTATCCCGAAGTTCACGAGGTTGTGGCTTATGGCGTATGCCATACCTCTGTATTCAGGATTTTCAGCACCTTCGTCGATGGTTGTCCCAACGTCTTCGGTGATTACCCCTACCTGGGAAGTGGGCACGTAGAAGAGATATTTAGTGGTGTAATCCTTCTGCAGCTGCTTGACGTCACTCATGCTCATATCTGGGTTGTCCATCATCTCCTTAAACACAAGGTAGCCTACAATGTTTGGCATGATGAGGAACAGCACGAAGACCAGAACCAGAGCCGCTCCAAGGGCAGAGCTCGAGGACTTTATGAGAGTCGAGAGTATGTATCCAAGGGCAACGAGCTGAAGCATTGCCAGGAGGAGCAGCATGTTCAGGAGCAGAACATCCGCCACGAGCTGGCCGCTCAGCGGAACACCAAGGTAGACAACCCCTAGAACGCCGATTAGCGTTGAGAGGAGCAGGGCGATGAAGAGAACCACTGCATGGGCAAGGAATTTGCCGCCTATGTAGCTCAGCCTCTTTATGGGTTTGCTCATCGCAACGCGGAGAGTTCCCTTTTCTATCTCACTGTTTATTGCCGTAGCACCCATGAGAAGGGCGAGTATTCCAATGAAGAAGCCCGCCATGCCCGTGACGAACTGTATCAGAAACGTCATGGCGGCCTCAACGGTGAAATCCTGCGCCCCCATGCTCTTCATGATGTAGAACACAGGAATGTAAAGAAGCGCCATTATGCCGAGTATTACCCAGAGCTTCTTAGTTCGAAGGCTCTGCTTAAACTCAAGCTGAAATCCCCACCACATACAATTCACCTCCAATTATTAGCATCACCGTGAAAGAGTTTCCAATCATGTTACAACTAATATTAGAAGTATAAAAATTTTGCCTTTTAAGTGGGATTAATAAAAACGAAGGGGTTAAGAAAGGCTACAGAACGGTAAGCTCCAGAACCTTTTCAGCCTTATTACAGTGCTTTTTTAGCCTCTCCTTAACCTCCTCATTCTCACCAAGAACCGGCCATAAAATCGAGTCAATATGAAGCGGTGGGATTGAAACTTCCTCGGCTATCTTTTGCCAGAAGCTAACCGGCGGCTCATTTGTAAATCGCTTGGTGTAAGTGTTTATCCTCACATCGTCAGGGATTTCTATAGCCATTGGATACGGGACGAACTCCCCAAAGGTTATCCTCCCGGCATAGCCGAACATCTTGACAGCAAAGACAATTGTCTTAGCGTTCTTCTTTGAACCAAGCACGATGGCCAGGTCGTCTCTGAGCGCCACCATGTTGTCGAAGTAGTATCTTCTGAGGTCGTCAAGGGTTAGTTCCTTGAGAAAAGGTTCGAGCTTCTCAAGCCGCTTTATCTTCCCCGCGACGAGACGCCTGTTAGTTCTCGAAACTGGAAGAAACTCAGCGTAGGCCTCGGCTATGCCCTCAGTTGGGGGGTTATCAGAGAAATATTGCGAGAACTCCCACCACCACCGCTCGCCTTTGGCGGTCAGCTGGTAGCTGACTATAGAGTTAGCAATAACGAGCTTTATGAAGAGCTCACCGTCATCCAGGTTCTCGTGCAGGCTCCTGAGAGCATCAAACTGAAGGTCAACCTTTTCCTCAATTGTCCTCGCACACTCCAAGCCAAGCTCTCTTAAGATTCCCTTTAGGCGGGCAACTTTTGCTTTATCGACCTTATATTTTACCCTGATGAAGCGATCGAGGGTCAACTTTCCCCACCCATCACATTCTTTAGGAGCCTTTCAAGAAAGACGTTCTCCCCGGCTATCTCGGCACCTTTGTTCCTCGGAAGGCCCAGCTCAACCCTCGCTCTAATTCCGTGTTCCCGAAGGTAATCGTGGGCTTCAGCACTCAGTCTTGCGAACTCACTCTTGAGTATCAGCCCATAAACCGTCGGTCCCCAGGAGCTCTGGCCATACCCGTAGGTTTTCTGAGCCAAAAAGTCAAGTACCAGCTTAACGTCTTCCCTGAACTCGCCACCTTGGTAGGCTTCGAAGTGCCTACCCACGAGGCTCTGAATGGCACTTAGATGTTCGCCGAAGGTTTTTATGTTCCTCTCTTTGAGCGCTGGAAGGAGACCGAGCAGGATTCTATGGGATATCTCCATCGCGACGTCCACCCTTCCAACAACTCCTGCCATGACGGGCTTTTCTTCCTCTTCATCGAGGCCGGGCTCCAGCTCTGGGATTATGAGGAGAAATGCCCAGCTATCGGGGAAATCCTCGCGGAAGATGAGCGGAGGTATGCCACCCTTAACACCGCCGTCTATCACAAAACCTCCGTATTTAAAGGAGTAGATGCCTGCTCCACTGTTTTTACCTCTGCCGAGAACCTTTGCAAGCTCCTCAACGGAAACGTTTAGATTCCTGAGCCCTGCTATCCCGCTCGCCACCGCGAGGCTCAGCTGGGTTGTTGAGCCAAGACCAACGTGTCTTGGAATGGCCTTTCTGACCTCTACGAGATAGTTAACGCCCGTTTCATAGTGGGAGTTCATCCTCTTTATCGCGAACTCTATCGTCTCCCTGTCTTCGCCCTCCGCGATTATCCTCATGGCATCACTCTCAACTATTTTAACCTCGTAGCCACCCTCTAGGGCAACTCCAAGGCTTCCAAAGCGTCTTCCAAAGGTAGCGGAAGGGTCAATGAGCCCGAGGTGGAGCCTCCTGGGAGTACGGATTATCATGAACACCACCGGAGAAAGTTGATGCATATGTTTTTTAACCATTGGCAAAAACTTTTTAGGATGAATTTAATTACATTCTGCGGTGATAACATGCAGAGGAGTGAAAATCTGGGCCTCGAGGAGCTGATGGTGTGGATGCTTTACCTGGTGGCGTTCCTGCCGTTTTTTGTATCAGTTACTGCCGGGGGTGCCCTCCTCGTGCTTGCCGAGGTGTACTTTGTTCTTGTGCTGGCCAAGAACGGCAGGGACGTGATCCAGCTTCCTGTGCCGGGGGGATTTATTCTCCTGAACGCCGTCCTCATATGGAGCGACATGAGCTGGGAAATACGGCACGTGCTCACAGCCCTCGCGACCCTAACATTTATACTCTGGGGCATCAAGCTCAGTACCGAGGTGAAACCATGAAGTTTGCAAGGGTTGATTTGGACGAGCCGAGGATAATGGGGGTCATCAACGTCTCACCCGAAAGCTTCTACAAAGGAAGCGTCAAAAATGACGAAGAAAAGCTGATAGAAACTGCGGTGAAGATGGTGGAGGAGGGAGCCGCTTTTATTGATATCGGGGCGAAATCAACTGCTCCCTACCTTGAGACTCAAATTCCGCTTGAGGAGGAGATAAGAAGGGCAGTGTGGGCGATAAAGACCATCAGAGAGCATGTTGACGTTCCGATAAGTATAGACACCACCAGTGCGAAGGTCGCGGAGGAAGCCCTCAAAGCTGGTGCTGACATCATAAACGACGTTACCGGCCTCAAAGGCGATGAAAAAATGGCAGAAGTGGCTAGAGAATACGGCGCCCCGGTGATAGTCTGCGCCCACGGAGAAGTACGGAACCTCAGCGACCCGGTTCACACCGTCATAGATTTCCTCGAGGAGAGCATAACCATAGCCGAAAAGTACGGCATCGAGGAGATTGCTGTTGATCCAGCCATCGGATTCCTCCGCCCGGAGTGGCCGCCTTGGTACGAGTGGGACTCCAAGGTCATAGCAAACCTCAACGCCCTCAAGATATTTGGCAGACCGATACTTATTGGCGTTTCGAGAAAGTCGTTCATCGGAGCAATAACCGGCAGAAAAGACCCCTCGGAAAGGCTTCCGGGAAGTTTGGCGGCCACAGCAATAGCCGTCCTCAAGGGTGCTAACATAGTGAGAACACACGATGTGAAAGAAACGCTCGATGCGGTTAAGATAGCAGACTTCATAAGGCGGTTCGCGCCTTAGCTTTCACTTCTTTCCACTCCTCCACGAGGGTGACCAGAAGGGACAGCGCGACAGGGCCGATTATAATGCCGACGAATCCGAAGGCCAGAAAACCTCCAAAAATACCGACAAGGGAAACCAGTGCGTTTACACCTCTCTCCCTAACCGCTATTCTCGGCCTGAGCAGAAAATCTGGGAGCGGCGAGATAAAAACGATGCCGTAGAAAGCGAAGAGAATGCCCCAAAGGATGTTACCCCCATTGATGAGGTACACAGTTCCCGCAAGCCAGACCACCCATCCGCCAAATACCGGGAGGAGCTCGAATATAACTGTGAAAATTCCCGCAGCGATCGCACCACCCGTTTCGGCCATTCCAAAGAGCAAAAAGCCAGCAGCAGCAAATATTCCCTTGAGAACGCTAAGGGAGAGCCAGCCACGCAGGAGGTTGTGGAGGGTTTCGCCAGCTCTTTCGAGAAGCTTTATCGCCAGCTCTCGGTTCTCCGAAGGCAGGAGAGAGTAGACCTCGCGCTTTATCGCCCTAGCGTTGACTAGGATGCCGTAGAAGGCGAAGACCATCACTATTGCCTGGAGAGAGAGCTTGGGAAGGGAGTAGGTGTAGCCGAGGATGTACTCCTCGAAGCGCTTCGGTATGTCCTCGGCGAGCTTCTGAACGAGCTCGTAGAGCGAGGGCGGGAGGTTGAATGTGAGGAGCCATGTGAAGAAGCCGTCTATGTAGTGAGCGAGCGAGTGCTTGACGTCATTCATCCACAAAGCAAAGCCTATTATGAAGAAAAACGTCAGGATTGTCAGGAGTATGGTCATCGTAAATGCAGAAAGCCGGTTGCCCATTCTTCTTGCAAGCCTTTCATGGAATGGGTAAAGTATGTAGGCAAGGGTCACGGCTATGATGATAGGGGAAAGGATAGGGCTAACCGTCTCCCATACAAGGTAAAGGACTATGAGGGAAATCGCTATCCATATGGCAGCTTCAAGCTCCATCCAACATCCCCAGGTACTTGAGTATCAACTCTCTCGCGCTTGGCTTGTTAAAGACGAAGAGCACTCCCCTGCCCTCGTCAAGGATGAAGTTCTTCCCAAGGACTAATAAACCTTTCTTGAGCCTGTGGATCTCGGCTTTCTCAAAGTCGATGGCATCTTTAACCTCTTCCGGAGCATTTATCCCCGCGAGGACCTTCTCAAGCCTGTTGAGGACACTTTGGTTTAGGAACTTTATCGGGCTTGGCCTGAACTCTTCGGCCGTTATCTCGCCAGCGTCCATATAGATGCCCCAGGACTCCTTGGCGCACTCGAAGGGGTAGACGTAGTCCTCGCCGTAGTCCGGCAGGTAGAGCTCCCTTATGATGGCCAGCAGAACTCTTCTGGCATCACTCCCATAGAACTCTATCCTGAGGTTGAACTTCCCATCCTCGAAGCCGTTCTCAAACACCCCGAGCTTCTCCTCGCACAGCAAGCTCCCACCCCCTCAGCCCGTTTTCAGGTAGGGATCAACATAGCGGGGGTCAAGAAGGAGAGCCGTGCTTCCGAATATGGCAAAGTTCGAAGATGAGCGACCGCTGTAAATCACTATTCTCGGGTTGGTTACATTAAGCATCTCCCCAAGCACCTTGACAGCGTAGTCCAGGTCACCGGTCTCATCTACGAGGCTTCCGGTGACGTTCATTGCAAACCACGTCCTTCCGGTAGCGTACTCCTTCGTCTCGTTGAGACTCATGCCCCTGCTACTGCTCACGGCCTGGAGGAAGGCCTGGAAGTAAGTGTCAACACTCTCGGTTATCATAGCCTTCTCTTCTTCGGTCAATCCCCTCCACTCGGCGCCCATGTCTTTGTATGGGCCTGTTTTGAAGACCTCCACCTTTATCCCGTTCATCTCGTAGTTCTGCTGAAGGTTATAGTGGACGTAGATGACCCCTATGCTCCCAACCTCAGCAAGCGGGTCGGCGATTATCTCCTCCGCCCCAACCGCTATGTAGTAGCCTCCCGAAGCCGCTATCCCACCGGTATAAGCTACGACAGGCTTTATGAGGTTGAGCTTCTTAACAGTGGCGTATATCTCCCTCACCGGACCGACATAGCCGCCGGGACTCTCTATCCACAGCACGACGCCCCCGATGGAATCATTCTCGGCGATGTCTCTAAGAACCGGGATAATACTAAGGGCAGTGTACTCGTCGATAAGCCCGAAGATGGGAACAATGGCTATGGTGGTGTTGCCCTCGGGGAGGTTCTGCTCCCTCAGCTGAGCTTTGAGGAAGTCAAGTTGCCTCTGGAGCTCGTCTAACTGGAGCTTGTAGGCCGTAACGTTGCAGCTTGCGTTGATGGATCCTTCAACTATGACCGTGTTTGTGACGTTTGAAGGTATGTAGTTCTGGAGCTCGGAGTTCTGCATGTAGAGCAGAACAACCGCTATGCTGGATGCCGCGAGGAGAAGAATGAGAATTGCCGAGACGTATTTCCAGACGTTTTCCCTCATTCACTCACCCACGTATAGTCTGGACTGAAACTTTTAAACTCTGCCCCTCGCTAAGCTTTTATATCCAGCGCTCTACTCTTGTGTAGGTGGTAGCATGGAGATAGGTGTAACGATTTATCCGCATTTCGTCACGAAGGACAAGACGCTCGCCTCGATTCTAGCCGACGTTAAGATAAAGAACTACGACTTCGTCTCGATATTCCCGCACACCCTTGGACTTATCAAGAACGGTGTCGTCGTCGAAAAGAAGCTCAGGAACGTAGAAACGACCCTCCGCGGCGTTGGCATCGACTACATAGTGAGGATGCCAACCTCGGTCAATCTGCGCGACCACATCTACTATACCCGGCACTTCAGGGTTGCGAGAGCTATAGCAGACGTCGCCATAAAGCTTGGTGCTAAGGTCATCGTCATGCAGAGCGGCAGAACCGGAAGGCTCGACCTCGAGATAGAGGCCATCCAGCAGTTGGCGGATATGGTCGCCCCGTTCGGCATAAAGATAGCCCTCGAGAACACCTTCAGCGTCAAGGACACCCTCTACGTCGTCGACAACGTTGATAGGGAGAACGTTGGCTTTGCACTCGACGTCGCCCATGCCTTCCTGAGCGCCCAGGGAGACGCTGACAAGCTCCTCGAGGACGTCAAGCTCGGAACCGACAAGACGGTCATCCTCATGATACATGACAACTTCGGAAAGTTCTTCCCGCAGGTTGAACCCGAGGATGCCCTAGCTTATGGTGTCGGCGACCTACACCTTATGCCCGGTGAAGGAAACATACCCTTCGGAAAGGTGCTCAGGCTCTTCGGCGAGGTCCCTCTCCTGCTGAAGGTCAAAGATCCAGAGAAGTTCGCCAAGGTACCGACGAAGCAAGGACTTATAGAGTTACTGACGAGCCTATAAGTCCAGCCTTTCCTTTATAACTTTGAAAACCTCTGCAAAAGCCTTCCCTATCGCCTCTTTTCTCCTTGAGAAGTGAGTAACATCCTCGGTGAAGTTTTCCTTCAAAATCTCCACGGCTTCCTCAACCGTTATCTTCCCCTCAAGCCAGGCGTAGGCAAAGATGGCTTCCGCTATGTCCCCCTTGCCGTGTTTATCAGTCCTCGGTGGAACCACGTGCCTCAGACCGGAGAGCTCGAGGGCGATGCTCAGGGAAGCGTTCGGGACCCTTTCGCCTGTTGGTCTTCCAAGGTACTCGCTTAAGGCCAGCGAGAATACAAAGTTGATCAGTGAATCGCCAAACTTTGACAGTCCCTTGTCCGTGAAGTTCCTCTCGTACTTCAAGCTCTCACCCACCCCTTCTCGGAGAGCCAGGCTTTAAGGTTTTTGAGGTGTGGGACCGTTGAAGTCAGGATTATAGTGTAGAGAAGGACCGTCAGACCGAGGCTATAGGCGACGTAGGCCTCGTCGCTGAAAATTCTAAGCGTTAGACGGTCCATCAGGGCCACCATCCCCCAGTTGGGATTTCGCAGGTGCACGTGGAACCAGAAGGAAGTGGGATGCATTATGGGCCAGAAACCGATATAGATTGCAGTTCCCAAAGCTAGGGCCGAAGAGAAACCCCTTATCCGAAAAGCAATAATAATAAGGAAAGCCACGAGAGGGGCTAGGTACTGGGGATTAACCCTCCAGAAAGTGGCAACGAAAACGAGGTAGGCAAGAGAAGTCGAGACGAACAAATCCTTCTCAAATGCATGTCTCAGGAAGACGAGTGCAAATAGAAGGGCCGCGGGAATGTACCAGCGCTCGAGAAAAACCAGCGTATCAATTCCTCTCGTCTGATGGAGGTATGTGGCTAGGCTCGAAACTCCGTTCAAGCTGTAAGAAATCGGTAGCGTGTAGCCAACTCGCATTCCCCCTAGAAGCTCGGGAAGAGAACAGAGGCTTGAAGGACAGAGGAGTAACATCGGAAGGAAAGGAATCAAAGCACCGAAGAAAAAGAGGGCAAGTCTCTTAACGCCCGACTTATCATCAAGAAGGGCATCCCAGAGGGAAACGAGGACCGGAAAAAGGAGGGTATGCTTGACAGTTAGGGTAAAGCCATAGAGCGCGTAGGGGAGCTTTTCTCTCCTGGTCGATATGTAGAGGCCAAACAGGAAGAAGAGGAGAGCTAACTGGTCGAACATACCGTAGACTGCTGAAACGTAAATAGTTACCGGATTCAGATAGTATAGAACTGTTCCGAGGACGGCAACTTTTTCGCCCCGTCCCCTGAGAAGGAGGTACAGGGTAACGGCCGCGAAGGTGTCCGCAGCTATGAAAACCAGTTTGACGGAGAAAGCCCAAGTTGGGTCAACGTAAACGTAGTATGTTTCCCCGCTCCAAAAGGCCTCGACAGAGCCCCCAACAATTGAGCGGATCAGCGCGAGAAGGTACGCCAGAACCGGACCGTAGACATAGGGCCAAGGATAGGGCCAGCCCTCCCCAATGTGGCCAATTGAATCGGCATAGGCATAGAAACAGGTCTTATACTCCAGCATCGTTCCTGCAAAGCCGTAGAACTGGGCCAGGTCGCTGCCAGCCGAATAAGGGGCAAGTACGAGCCTCACCACAAGCCCTAGAAGGATCACAGCAATTAGCGCTGCCGGAGGATGCTTCAATCATTCCACCTCACGAAAGGTCGAAATGTTTCAACTTAAAGTTAGAACAGTCCAGGATTTAAGGGTTTTGGATGTAGACTAGAAATTAGAAAAGAGTGGGGCTCACTCGCCCAGGACCTCTTTCCAGGCCTCGAGAACTGCCCTAGCCCTGTCGAATATCTTCTGCGCCGCCTCCTCGAGGACCTGCTCTGGGGTTATCTTGCCGTCGGTGACAACCCTGAACTTCGGCTTCCTCGCCATTAGCACTGGGTGTTCAATGGTGTAGCCCGCGAAGGTGACGTGCTCGTTTTCGTGAAGCACCTCGTTGAGCAGGTTGGCGAAGGTATGGTCCTCTCCCTCAAGGTAGAACTCAAGGACGTTTTCCTCACGCTTGATGACCTCAATCCTCATTTTCCTCACCCTTCAGATGGTTAAGCAGTATCTCCAGCGCCTGATCCTTGTTCTTCACCAGTTCGTATTTAAACTTATCCTCTTTCCACTCCGCCAAGCCGAGCTCCAAAAGCAGGTCTGTAACCTCGGAGGGATCCATGTCGTAGACCACCGCAACCGGCAGGATGACCTCCCTTATCTGTCTGGTCGTCTGGAGGGATATATCCGAGAGGTACTCGCCGAGGGTCTCAACGAGTTCCACGATTTCCTCCCAGGGCATCGACGTTACCAGCTCCCCATCCTTGACTTCCACAGTCTCTCCGAGGAGCTCGAGGGTTTTGAGGAGTATCGGCGTCGAGACACTGACCCCAGCTTCTCTGAACAGGTCATCTATAGTGTAACGGTAGAGTCCGCGCCTGTCGGGATAGAGCTTGGCCCTAACGCGGTTGTGTATCTCCCTGATCTTGTGGATGGCATCTCGTATCTCCTCCTTCGTGCCCTGGATGTTTATTTTTAGGTCGTTGAGCTTCCCGTGGACGTAGATGAAAGCCGGCAGGCGGAGTCTCTGGAGTTCCCTGAGGAACTCCTCCTTCTCTCTATCATCGCGAACGTGAATGGTTATTACCTTCTTCGCCCTCGCCATGTTCACACCTTCAGCTTTCTGTACAGGGATGAGAGCTTCCTAGTCTCAACATGGCCACACCTTGGGCAGACGAGCTGGTTACCCCTCCTCACGAGCGGTGCTCTGCATCTGGAACAGAGGGCGTATATAACACCAAGGTCGTAGCCCTTTGTGGAGAGCTGTATGGGGCTCTTCTCGTTAGCGATGACTTTAGCGCGAACTATGTCCCCTATCTTGAACTCGTTGGTCATGCTCTCTACGTAGCCGTCTCTGACCTGAGAGACGTGTATCCCGGCGAGCTTCGAGGTAGCTATCTCCCTATCATTTCTGCCCTCAATTTTAACGAGCTGGACTATCGCAGCCTGGGGCTTGACCTCTATGACCTTGGCGATAACGACGTCGCCTATCTGTGGGAGAGGGGGCGTATCGGTGACAGGTTCAATACTGATTTCCATCCTGTCTGGGTCTATCCTTACCTTTCCGGCCCTGATGGCGTAGAGCTCTCCGTTTTCCTCCTTGACACCTTCACCAGGGAGATATTCCTCGATGACACCGAGGTAATCTCCAGGAAGAACGAGGTCGCCGTTTTTTACGCCTTTCTTTTCATCCATTCTCCCACCTCCATGGAAGTTCCCGTCAGGATTTTTTAAGTCTTTGCCACGCGGGAGAATTTATAAAGCCAAGGGGAAAAGTTTTAGTAATTCCAATTGAGCCTATGGTGGTGGTTAAGGATGAGAATGCTTCTAATACACAGCGACTATTTGGAGTACGAGGTCAAAGACAAGGCCTTGAAAAACCCAGAGCCAATAAGCGAGGAGCAGAAGAAAGGCCGCCTGGAGGAGGTTCTGGCGGTTTTCATAAGCGTTGAAAAAGTCGATGAGACCAATCCCGATGAGGTTGTCGAGAAGGCCGTTAACGAAATCAAAGATGTTGCCTCCCAGGTTAAAGCCGAGAATGTCTTCGTCTATCCCTTTGCCCACCTCAGCAGTGAGCTGGCCAAGCCAGACATCGCCCTGGAGGTTCTTAGGGAGGTCGAAGAGAAGCTCAGGGAGGAGGGCTTCAATGTCAAGCGCGCCCCCTTCGGCTACTACAAGGCCTTCAAGCTCTCTTGTAAGGGCCACCCACTGGCAGAACTCAGCAGGACGATAGTCCCGAGCGGCGAAGCCAAGGCCGAGGAGGAGATTCCAGAGGCCCTCAAGAAAGAGGAGGAAGAACTCGTCAGCTACTGGTACATCCTAACCCCCGAAGGTGAGCTCATAGAGGTTGACAAGTTCGACTTCACCGGCCACGAGAACCTCAGAAAGTTCGCCAACTACGAGATAAGCAAGAGCCGTATCGCTGACAGGGAGCCACCACACGTCAGGATAATGCTCGAGCAGGAGCTCGTTGACTACGAACCAGGAAGCGACCCCGGAAACCTACGCTACTACCCGAAGGGCAGGCTCATCAAGGGACTGCTGGAGCAGTACGTCACGGAGAAGGTCGTTGAGTACGGGGCGATGGAAGTCGAGACCCCGATTATGTACGACTTCGAGCACCCAGCGCTTGAAAAGTACCTCAACCGCTTCCCGGCGAGGCAGTACATCGTTAAGAGCGGTGACAAGAAGTTCTTCCTCCGCTTTGCTGCCTGTTTCGGTCAGTTCCTCATCAAGAAGGATGCCATTATAAGCTACCGCAACCTGCCGTTGAGGATGTATGAACTGACTAGATACTCTTTCAGGCGCGAGAAGAGCGGTGAGCTTTCCGGCCTCAGAAGACTTAGGGCCTTCACGATGCCCGATATGCACACCGTCGCCAGGGACCTCAAACAGGCCATGGCCGAGTTCAAGAAGCAGTACAAACTCAGTATGGAGGTTCTTAAGGGCGTTGGACTAACTCCAGAGGACTACGAGGTGGCCATAAGGTTCACCGAAGACTTCTGGAACGAGAACAGAGATTTCATCGTCGAGCTGGCAAAGATAATAGGCAAGCCCGTCCTGATAGAGATGTGGAAGCAGAGGTTCTTCTACTTCATACTCAAGTTTGAGTTCAACTTCGTGGACAACCTCGACAAGGCTGCCGCCCTTAGCACCGTCCAGATAGACGTTGAGAACGCCGAAAGGTTCGGCATAACCTACTACGACGAGGACGGCAAGGAGAAGTACCCGCTCATCCTTCACTGCTCGCCGAGCGGCGCCATCGAGAGGGTTATGTACGCAATCCTCGAGAAGCAGGCCAAGCTCCAGTCCAAGGGCATCAAACCGATGTTCCCGCTCTGGCTCAGCCCGATACAGGTCCGTGTCATTCCTGTCAGCGAGGAAGTTCTCGACTACGCACTCTACGTTGCAGGAAAGCTCGAGGGTGCCAAGATTCGCGTCGACGTTGATGACACCTCCGACAGGCTCAACAAGAAGATAAGAAAGGCCGAGAAGGAGTGGATTCCCTACGTTATCGTCGTCGGCAGAAACGAGAAGGAGCAGAACACGATAACCGTCAGAAAAAGGAGCGACGGAAAGCAGGGTGAGATGCAGCTCGAGGACCTCATAAGGGAGATAAGGAGCCAGACTGAGGGCTTCCCCTACAAGCCGAGGCCGCTGCCGCTTCTCCTCTCGAAGAGGCCCAAGTTCAGGGGCTAATCTTTCGTACCTTTAGCTTTTCTATTCCTTTGTCTTTTGTGACTCTGAAGGAATAGGCCGTTGGCTCAAACTCTTCGTATGGAGCTGTTATCAGATAAAGGAACTCTCTTGGACCATCTTCGTCAAGCCGAGACCTTGCAAGAATAACGTAATCACTTATGCTTGCTACCCACGCAACAAAGCGCCGGGAGACTACGTCCTGATTGATGGCAAGAATCAGCGTGGAGTTGGGAAGCTCAATGCTCCTTGAAGCGAGGGTCTGGTTCAAAAGCTTTAGGGTGTTATCTTCACCCAGCATGAGGGATGCACCATCGAGAGTGTATATCAGGCGAAGTGCTGGCTTCTCCGAGAGATATTCCTTCAAATTGGTGGTATATATGCGTTCGATCTTCGGATTCAGAGTTTCTGGCTCGACCTTATCGAGGTAGAAGACGTTTGGAATGTCCTCCCTTGAGAGGTACCTTGAACCAAAGAGGTCTATTATTGCCATCTCTCCATTCTTCAGCGCTTCTATGACATTGAGGCCAACAGTCCCTGCCTTTCTCATAAACGCATTCAGTGGGATGGTGTAGTTTGAGACGATTCCAAAGTATCCGTTTTCCAAACCATAGCGCAAGAGCAACAAAGAAATTTGCCAGGCGGAAGAGTAGGCGTCATAAATTATGCTAACTGTTGAACCGGAAAAGTCCTCCTTGCGGAAGATGTCAATGACGTTCATCTCCATCACTGCCATCACCTCCACGAACGCTGTATACTGGATTCCAGCCCGCTGATTGCATCAACAGAAAAAAGAAGGGATCACTCAATGGGGCCCGTCATGCCAGCCATTATTTCATTGAGAAAGTCTCTGGCCTCTTCACTGAATTTTTCCATGGGCACTTCCTTGCCGTACTTGTCGTAGACCTTTCTTTCCCGGAAGTTTATCTCAAAGACCTCGTACTTCTCCTCGCCCTTCTCATGGTGCTTTATTCCGTGTCCCTTGAGGTGACTCTCAAGGCTTTCGACGTCCACGTACTTGCCACACTGCTCGCACTTATAGAACTGCCAGAAAACGTAGTCCTGGCCGGTGAGCATGTTGTTCTTTATGTGCTGGACAAGCACTCCTCCGAGGTACTCGTAGAAGTCTTCCTGAATAAGGCCGCCCTCTCCTTCGACGACCTTAAAGCCGCTCCAGACTATGTGGTCGTTTATGTCTGCAAGAGTGGCCTTTAGGTAGCGGTAAGTGAGAATGAAAGCCCCGTTGTGAATGTAGAACACGTTCTTGTCAGGAATCGCGATTATCCTGATTCCATCGGCTTTCTTCTCTGAGAGCTTCTCGGCGTGTTCCTTGTTGTCAGCGACGTCTATGGTGATTCTAACGTTGCTCTTCTTGTGAATTCCGATTATCCTGTCACCCTCGATCTTCCAGTGATAGTCATCAAGGTATCTCACTTGCGCATAAACTTTTTTGATCCTCGGGCTGAGCTCCTCGTAGTTCATTGATCACCACCGTGGAAAAATCTCGTCCAATGTTAATAAGCTTTAGCGGAAAATTTTAAAAAGGGTGGTTCTGCCAGAAGAAGGTCCCAATTAAAGAACGCTACCTTCCAAAGCGCCTCTGCCGCTTCTGGTACTCGCGGATTATCCTGAGGAAGTCTATCTTCCTGAACTCAGGGAAGTACACATCAACAAAGAAGAGCTCGCTGTAGGCTATCTGATAGAGCAGGAAGTTGCTTATCCTCACTTCACCACCCGTCCTTATCACGATGTCCGGGTCAGGCATGTTGGGATAGTAGAGGTACTTCTTAATGAGATCCTCGTCGATGTCTTCCCGGCTTATCTTTCCGGCCAGAACGTCGTCCACTATCTCCTTCACGGCGTCCGCGATCTCGCTCCTTCCACCATAGGCCAAAGCTATGTTGAGGGTGTAATTGTTGTACTTCCTAGTGACCCTCTCGGCTTCTTCAGCAGCTTCTCTCACATTCTCGGGGAGGAGCTCCTTCCTGCCTATAACGTTTACACGGATGCCGTACTTGTGGATCCTCTCATCATTCACGAGCTCACGGAACTTCTCCTCGAAGAGGTTCATGAGGGCGTTTACCTCCTCCGGGGAACGCCTGAAGTTTTCCGTGGAGAAGGCGTAAACGGTAAGGGTTCTTATTCCAAGCTCGCGGCACCATTCCAAAATCTCCTCGAGCTTTCGGGAACCAAAAAGGTGACCATACCAGGGGGGCTTTTCGAGCTTTCTGGCCCATCTCCTGTTGCCGTCCATTATTATAGCTACGTGCTTCGGAATGCGACCTCCCTTAACCTTGTCGAGAAGGTAGCTTTCATAGAGGTCGTAGGCGGGCTTGAATAAAATGTGAGGGATATGTGAAACCAAACGGGATATCATCAGACATCACTCAATCTTCTTTCTGCTTCCCAGGTGCTTTTCGGCGAGCTCTATATAAATCTCAGCGTTCTTCTTGGTCCACTCAATCTCTTCCTCGCTGAGCTGCCTGACGACCTTTCCTGGAACGCCGACAACGAGGCTGTAGTCTGGTATCTCCTTGCCCGGGGGGACGAGGGCACCTGCACCTATGACGACGTGCTTGCCTATCCTGGCGCCGTCAAGGATAATCGCGCCCATGCCTATGATGGTGTAGTCGCCTATCTCCGCCCCATGGACAACGGCGTTGTGTCCGATGGTAACGTATTTTCCTATGATCGTCGGCTGGCCGTGGGAGGTGTGTATGCTCACGTTGTCCTGTATGTTGGAGCCCTCTCCAACGTAAATCTGCTCTATGTCTCCCCTCAGGACTGCAGACGGCCAGACGCTCGTCTTCGCCTCAAGGACAACGTCTCCTATGACCGAGGCAGTCTCATCGATGAAAGCGGTCTCGTGAATTTTAGGCTTCTTTCCCTCGAACTCGTAAATCGCCATATTCATCACCGCCCTTAACTCCTCGACATAACTTATAAACCTAACCGGACAAGATAGTCCGAGGGAGTGCAATGCGATACAGAAGAGGCGCAAGCGCCGAGAGGGAGCTCATAAAGATGCTTGAGAAGGCCGGCTTCGCGGTTGTTCGCTCGGCTGGAAGCAAGAAGGTCGATATCATAGCCGGCAACGGAAAGCTCTACCTCTGCATAGAGGTGAAGAGCACCCACGACGAGAAGCTATACTTCAGCAGGGAAGACTACGAGAAGCTCATTTCCTTTGCGGAGAGGTTTGGAGGAAAACCTATAATTGCGGTCAAGTTCATAAACAACGGTTGGCGCTTCTTCTACCCGGAGAACCTGGAGAGCGGCGGCAAAAACTATAAGGTTAGCCTGCAGACACCAAACTATCTAACCTTTGATGAAGTTGTTGGAAAGCAGAGGTCCCTCGAAGGGGTGATAAAGGGTGAAGCTTAGAGGTCTGCCCCTGATAATTCTGATGATTCCGGTTTTTCTTCCGGCGGTAAGTGCCCAGTCGCCGCTCGCCATAATCCCGCTCAACGACGAATTCTCAGGTGTTCCTGGGGACATCATAATAATCCCCTTCAAGCTCATGAATCTTGGAAACCAGACACTCTCAAACGTCACGGTTTACGTCACCGGCCCAACGGATGGCTTCCTCTACCAGAGCAAGGTGATTCGAGACCCAATTGAACCGAACGAGACGATTCAGGACACGCTCTCCGTCAAGATACTCAACGTCGATCCCGGAAAATACACACTCACCCTCGTCGCGAGGGCCGGCTCCAGCTATTCAGAGGCCCAAATAACTGTCAGTGTGAAGACCTTTGTCGACTACGCCCTCAGGATCGACGTAGGCGACGAGTACACTTACGGGAGCAACATCACGGCTGCCCTCAGGATAACATCCCGGGCGAACGGTGTCATTATAGGAAGAATAGGATATACTCTCTCCCGCGATGGTGATGTTCTCGAGACGTTCTCGACCACAATCTACCTGAAGCCAGGTGAGAGCTGGATAAAGAACATCACCCTCATCACGCCGAAGGTCGGGAACTACATGATCTACTTCTGGGCCAACTTCAGCGGCAGATTCAAGAGCACAACGGCAACCTTCCGCGTTTACCAGAGGAACCTGAGATACGATGCCTACTTCAGGGACGGAGCAATCTACGTCCACGTGTACGATGAGGACGAAAAGGGCGTTTCCGACATCTCCGTCAGGATAAATGGTGTACCATTCAAAACCGACGACGATGGGACCGTCTCCTACCTTGTGGACCAGCCGGGGACTTACGAGATAGTCCTCAATCTCGACGGAAAGATCGTTACGACCTTTGTAGAGGTAAAAAAGCTCTTCCTGAGCTATTTTCAGAAAAACGGGACACTTCTAGTGAAGGTGGTCGATTCCACTGGGGAGCCAGTTCCAAACATAACAGTTACTGCATCAGGGCCACTCGGCAAGGACTACGCTGTCACGAACTCTTCGGGAATAGCGGTTGTGGACCTTGAGAAAACGGGCTATGGAACCATTATGCTCAAGGCCGAGAGCAGCAGGTACGTGGGAGCCGAGGCCAGTGCCAAGGTCGTCCCACCGGTGACGCCCACACCAACGCCAACCACCACTACCAGCTCGCCCTCGAACACGACCACCACCCCCGTGCAGCCGCCAAAGAATTATGGTCCTCTCGCGGCAATACTCCTCATAGCCGGCGTCCTGCTCGCCGGAACGTCCTACGCAGCGTTCTTCATGCCCATTATCCAGGAGGAGAGGCTCGACCGCTATTACTTCGTTAAAGTTAAGGCCCCCAGACTGAGGAGCATTGACAACTTCCGCTTCGAGAAGGGAGTTACTGCCCTAGGTGCCAGGGCCACGAAGGGAAGCGCGAAAGTGGAGGACAACAGGGTTGTGTGGGAGATAGAGCACCTCGAGCCCGGCGAGGAGGCCTACCTTCAGGTCATCCTGGGCTGACTTCTCTTTTCTCTTCGTAAACCTTATTAAGGAGGCCGAATACCTTCAGAGGGAAATCTAAAGGAGGCGAAAGCCATGGTGAATATTGAACTTTTGAAGAAGGTCGTCGAAGCTCCAGGTGTTTCCGGTTACGAATTTCTTGGAATAAGAGATGTTGTTATTGAGGCTCTGAAGGACTACGTCGATGAAATCTACGTCGACAAGCTCGGCAACGTTATAGCCCACAAGAAGGGTAATGGACCAAAGATAATGATCGCCGCCCACATGGACAAGATAGGCATCATGGTAAACCACATCGACAAGGAAGGCTACCTCCACGTCGTCCCCGTTGGCGGTGTTGACCCGAGGACTCTGGTTGCCCAGAGGATTCGCTTCTTTACCGAGAAGGGCGAGCGCTTTGGAGTGGTCGGCCACATACCGCCGCATCTCCAGAAGCCCGAAGACAGGAAGAAGGCGGCGAACTGGGACACCATTGTTGTGGACGTCGGTGCCGACAGCAAGGAAGAGGCCGAAGAGATGGGCTTCAAGGTTGGAACCATTGGCGAGTTTGCCCCAGCTTTCACCCAGCTCAACGAGAACAGAATTGCAACGCCCTACCTTGACGACCGTGTCTGCCTTTACGCGATGATTGAGACTGCCAGAGCCATCGAGAATCATGAGGCGGACATATACTTCGTGGCCAGCGTTCAGGAAGAGGTCGGCCTCAGGGGTGCGAGGGTTGCCAGCTACGCCATCGATCCGGAGATTGGTATCGCTATGGACGTCACCTTCGCCAAGCAGGTCGGCGACAAGGGCAGGATAGTTCCCAAGCTCGGTGGCGGTCCGGTTATGGACGTTGGGCCAAACATTAACCCCAAGATAAGGACCTTTGCCGATGAGATTGCCAAGAAGTACGAGATACCACTCCAGGTCGAGGCCTCCCCAAGGCCAACCGGAACGGACGCCAACATAATGCAGATAAACCGCGAGGGCGTCGCAACTGCCGTTCTGAGCATACCGATAAGGTACATGCACAGCCAGGTCGAGACCGCTGACCTTAGGGACATCGACCTCACGGTAAAGCTCGCCAAGTACATGCTTGAGGAGCTCAGACCAATGGACCTCACTCCATGATACCACGTTCGTGGCGCAACTTCCTCCGGGATAGAACCCGGCATCCAGCCCTTTCCTTTGATTATTTCAGCTCTCTTCTCCGTCCCCCTCTGGGAAAAGTTTATTTCATTGTCTTCCCAGCCTATTATAGGTGTGGGAAGTGAACGTTGAATACATCGTTGAGAGCATCGAGCTGATAAAGGAGGCAATGCCAGATTCCCTTGAGGAGTTCAAGTTGATGGGCCTAGCAAAGGATGGAATATACAAGAGGCTCGAGTTCGCCATACAAGCCCTCCTTGAGGGCCTCTCGGAACTCGGTCGGAAAAGGGAAATAATAGCCCTTTCGTACTCTGATCTTATCAGGTCCCTTGAAGAGAAGGGAATCCTGCCAAAAGAGACTGCCGAAAAAGCGGAATTCCTCGCCCAGCTGAGGGAGGTACTCATCTACGATTACGACCTCATGAACGATGAGATAGCCTTCAGGAACATGGAGGAATACATCGAGTACGTTAAGGAGCTCCTTGAATTCCTCAGGGGTGTTGAGGGGTGATACTCATCGTGCCTATCGGCACCGTTGATGGAATGGTGACCGAGGAGATAGCGAAGTTCGTAGGCTCGTATTATCCACATTTCGGCCTCACTGTTGAGATATCCGACGCTATCCCTCCAGAACCGTTTTTGAAGGCATACAATTCCTTAAGGAGGCAGTTTCTTGGGAGAGCTTTTCTGATAACACTCTCGGAGCTTGGGAGGATGAGGAATGCAAGAGCAGTCCTCGGGATTACATCGCTCGACCTCTATGAGGAGGGATTGAACTTCATCTTCGGTCTGGCCAATTCGAGGCTCGGGGCGGCGGTTATTTCCACATTCCGTCTCAGGCCGGAGTTCTATGGGAAGCTGCCTAACAGGAGGCTCTTCGTTGAACGAGCAATCAAAGAGGCCATGCACGAGCTCGGGCACGTCTTTGGTCTTCCCCACTGCCCGAAGGGAGAATGCGTCATGCATTTCTCAAACTCGATAATTGATACAGACATTAAGGGGCCGCTCTACTGTCCCACCTGCCTGAGGAAGCTTGAGAAGAACTTGGGGGTTGGAAGATGATAGAGATAGAGGTTAAGGGCTATGCAGACGACGAAGTGTTTGAGAGGGTGAGAGAGAACTTCAAGCTGATAAGAAGGGAGTACCACGAGGACACCTACTTTCAGCATCCCTGTCGGGACTTTGCCAAGACAGACGAAGCTTTAAGGATCAGGATAAGACGTTTCAACGGGCACTTTGAGGCCATTATGACCTATAAAGGGCCGAAAATCGATCCCAATTCGAAGACGAGAAAGGAGATAGAGGTTCCCCTGAGCGATCCGGACAAGCATACAGAAATCCTTGAGAGTCTAGGATTCAAAGAGGTGCTGATCGTCGAGAAAACCAGGGAAAAGTACTACGTTGATAAGGGCATTGTCATAGCACTCGACGAGGTTGAAGGCCTCGGAAAGTTCATCGAGATAGAAGCGCTGGCTGAGAGCGAGGAGGTCGTGGAGGAGACCGTTAGAGTACTGAGTAAGATACTGGCCTCCCTCGGGGTCAAGAAGTTTGAGAGGCGTTCCTACCTCGAGCTGATGCTTGAGAAGGAGGTAGGTCATGGGGAAGCTGGATGATTTTTTCAAATCCATCATAGGCGGAAAGGAAAAGAAGTCCGAGCTCGAAATCCTAGAAGAAATTGAGGAATACCTCAAAATGAAAGAGATAGACAAGGCTCTAGAACAGATAAAGAACCTTGAGAAGGAGCACAACATCTTCCTGGCCCTGAGAATGGTAATACGCTCCATCGTGGAGCAACTGGACAAGGAGGAGCAAACCGGCACACTAAACGAGGAAGATGTCAGCAGAACGCGGGAGAGAATAAAGGAGATGATACCCGCAGTCAACGCCCTCTTCAATCCTCGGTATCGGGCACTGCTGATGGCTGATCTGGCAATCCTATTCTACCGGCTCGATGACGAACTCAACGGAGACCTAGCCCTTCGCACGGCCATTAACTTGGCAGAAAACCACGATGATATAATCAGGGAGATACTGATGAACCTGATAAGACTAGGCCTCCTGGACAAGGCAGGCTATGCCATGAAGATGGTCCGCGATCCAGAGAAGCTCGATGTTGTCCTCGTACATCTGGCGGAGATGTTCTACCGCGCAGGGGAGGTGGAGAAGGCAAAGCTGATAATTAAACACATTGCCAGCCCCTTCCACAAGGCTATGGCCCTATACTACATAGCCTCCATAGAGGGAACACAGAACAGAGAGGAAGCTCTCAGAATACTTGAAGGGGCCTTTAAACTGGCGGAGGAAGTGGAAGACCCCGACGCCAGGTTCGAGCTCATGCTCAAGCTATACGATCTGAAACACTCACTCCTTGGTGAAGCATTAAACCTCAGAGAGATCTTATCCCGGAGAGAAGTTCCTCCTCAGTGAGAGCCAGCCGGCTTATTAAACCCCTCTTTTTAAGTTCGTAAGATATCTCAAGGCTTGGGGGAAGATTTATACCGAGTCTCCTAAGAGTTTCGGCTTCCTCCGCTATCTCCTGCGGCTTCCCCTCGAGTACTATCGATCCTTTATCCATGACTATTATCCTGTCTGCGAAGCGGAGTATGTAATCCGTATGATGTTCCACCAAGACGACTGTGATTCCATGCTCCTTCCTGAGGAGCAAAACAAGTCCTAAAACCTCATTTCTCCCCAAGGGATCGAGCTGGGAGGTTGGCTCATCGAGAACCAGGACTGAAGGCTTCATTGCTAGGACAGCTGCTATCGCCAAGCGCTGCTTCTGGCCACCGCTCAGGTTGGGGGGGAACTCCTTCTCAAGACCTTTAAGACCAGAAACCTCAAGCACCCAGCGAAGACGCCTCATTATCTCGTTCCGGTCCAGGCCAAGATTTTCCAGGCCAAATGCTATCTCCTCCTCGACTGTCATGCTGAAGAGCTGGCTCTCGGGGTTCTGGAGAACTAGTCCGACAACGGTTGAAAGCTTCGCAACTGGGGTTTCTATGGTGTTATACTCCTCTCCAGTTCCAGGATCTCGGACGATGACTTCTCCAGAAAAGTCACCCCTTATCGAGTGGGGAATTATACCGTTAAGCGTCAGACAGAGCGTCGACTTCCCGCTCCCGCTCGGGCCAATTATTCCAAGTAGCTCACCTCTCCTGACTTCAAAGCTGACATCCCTCAAGGAATACTCCTTTGCCCTTCTGTACCTGAAGCTGAGGTTCTCAACGGTTATCACGTTCATCTTTTGCCCACCACCCTGGGGGCGAGGAAGAAGACGCTTATTATGAACACCAGCGTTGAGAATATCTCCAGCCTGCCTATCCACATGTGGAGGATGAGGAGAATCTTCATGTCAACGGGAAGACTTGGAGACGTGATGCCCACACTGAGACCGACGTTTCCTTGGGCAGAAGCCACCTCAAAGAAGGAATCAACGAGACTCGTCCCAAGGCGAACCATAGTGTAGACAGTTCCGATGAGAAGGAATGCAAAGTACGTCATGGTGAAGCTCATGACCTCCTGAACATCTTCGTCGCTGAATATATAGTTCCCAACCTTCCTCTTGATTATCGCACCCCTAGGCAGTATCGCACCTTGAATCGTCCACTTGAGGCTTTCGTACATCAACGTAACTCGGATGAGCTTTATACCGCCTGCAGTGCTTCCAGCACCGCCTCCTATGACCATGAGTATTCCTATCATGAACTTGGCCAGCTCGGGATACTTGCTGAGATCCGCTATCCCGAATCCGGTACAGGTTATGGCAGAAACCGCATGGAAGACCGCCTGTCTGAGGGCATCACCAATGGTATCGCCGATCTGGGCGAGACTGAAGGCCATTACCGCTATTGTCGGGAAGAGGAACACGAACATGTAGCGAACCTGAACGTCCTCAAAGAATGGCTTCAGGTGTTTGTCCCGAAATATCCTGTAGTGAACCGTGAAGTTAACGGCACCCATTATCATGAGGAAAATCGTGACTGCCTCTATTGCGGTGCTGTTGAAGTAGCCTATGCTCAGGTCGTGGCTACTCATACCACCCGTGCCAAGACCCGTCATGGAGTGTATGACGGCATCAAAAAGCGGCATGCCGTTGAGATAGTAGAGATAGACACCCACCAGAGTAAGGACGAAGTATATCTCGAAGATAACCTTCGATGTGTTGACAAGATTCGGCAGGATTCTCTCACTCCTAGCTTCAGCTCTGTAAAGCCTCGCCGCCGCGACTCCCGGACGGATGAGTATAGTAAGGGCGACAAGGACGATACCAATTCCCCCCAGCCACTGCATCCAAGAGCGCCAGAAGATGAGAATGTGGGGGTAGCTCTCGAGGTTGCTCATCATGGTGAGTCCAGTCCCAGTCCAGGCAGACATGCTCTCGAAGTAAGAATCAACGAACGACATTCCTCCAATAGCCATAAAGGGGACGACGCTTATGAAAGATGCAAAGAGCCATGTAAAAGCTGCTGAGACCATCGCCTGTCTCAAATTGACGTCCTCAATCTTCCCCATGTGTCTCGCGAGCCATGCGCCAAGGAGGATACTAAATATCCCAGGAATTGCAAAGTAGATTACGTAGTCGATTTCATCGGGATAAAACCAGGCTAGCAGTATCGGGAAGAGATAGGCAAGGCCGACGCCCTGGAGGATTGCACCTATCAGGTTTTTGACTACGAAGAGATCGTCTGATATATTGATGTACTTGCCAAGCTCGAGCATGGGCCCACCGTAGAGGTAGGGTCTGCACCAAATAAAAGGTTTTTCCTGGGTGGAAAGGTTTAAGGGCGGGGACTGCTTTCTTATCCTGGTGATAGAACGTGGATGAAAGGGAGGCCCTCATAAAAGCTGGGGAGATAGCCAGACAGGTTAAGAAAGAAGTAATTAGCCTAATAAAGCCAGGGACAAAGCTTTATGATATAGCCGAGTTCGTGGAGAGAAGAATAATCGAGCTCGGCGGAAAGCCTGCCTTTCCGTGCAACCTTTCGATAAACGAGATAGCGGCACACTACACGCCCTACAAGGGCGACGAGACCGTTCTAAAGGAGGGCGACTACCTAAAGGTTGACATTGGGGTTCACGTTGATGGTTATATAGCCGACACCGCCCTGACCTTCCGGGTCGGAATGGAAGAGGACGACCTAGTGACGGCTGCGAGAGAGGCTCTCGAGAACGCTATAAAAGTCATCCGCGCCGGAATCAAGATAAACGAGATTGGAAAGGCCATAGAAGAAACCATTAGAGGATACGGCTTCAACCCGATAGTGAACCTCAGCGGTCACAAGATAGAGAGGTATAAACTCCACGCCGGCATCTCAATCCCCAACATCTACCGTCCAGCGGACAGCTACGTGCTGAAGGAGGGTGACGTGATAGCAATAGAACCCTTCGCCACAACTGGGGCAGGACAGGTCATTGAGGTTCCGCCGGCACTGATTTTTATGTATCTCAGAGACAGGCCAGTGAGGATGGCCCAGGCAAGAAGAGTGCTTATGCACATAAAGAGGGAGTACAACGGCCTTCCCTTCGCATACCGGTGGCTCCAGGGGTTTATGCCCGAAGGCCAGCTTAAGCTAGCCCTAGCCCAGCTCGATAGAGTGGGGGCGATATACAGCTACCCGATACTGAGGGAAGTCCGCGGCGGTCTCGTTGCTCAGTTCGAGCACACTGTCATAGTCGAGAAGGAGGGGGCTTACATAACCACCTGACTGAAAGCCTCTTTTCTACCCTTTAATCTCCCCAAGAATAGCTTTGGAAGGAAGTGTAAGGAAGGAAAAGACTCCCAACGGGCTCGGCAGATGGCGCCGGGGCAGGGATTTGAACCCTGGTGGGCTCGACGCCCACGGGATCTCGAGTCCCGCGCCTTCCCAGGCTAGGCTACCCCGGCGCGGTTTGGAGTTCTCGTGCGAGTTTTATAAACCTTTCCGCGAAACATTTATTAACCTAACTTAACTAAAATCTATCGAGTCAGGATTGCAAAGGTTTAAATTATTGGGCGCCCTAATAATAAAATGAAGGAGGTGGCAGAAATGGTCGGTATTCTTGTGCAAGAGGTTATGACCGACAGGTTCCAGAAGATAGACATCAACGCCCCACTTTCTGAGGCGATTGGTATCTTTGAGAAGGAAGACCCTGACCTTATTCTGGTCTTTGACGGAGACGTATACAAGGGTGTCCTTACTCAAGACCTTATTATACACTCCCACCTCAAGTGGGATCCCACCAAGGCTAAGGTTAAGGATGTTTATAAGACCGCTCCAGTTATCAAACCGGATGAGGATCTAAGCAAAGCCGCCAAACTTATGATCGAGGTTGACCTGCGTTCCCTTCCAGTTGGGGAGAGCAAAGCTGAAATAATTGGAGTCATAAGCGATTTAATGCTCCTGGACAGGATCGCTAAGGAAGAGTTCGGAAAGAGAAAGGTAGAGGAGTTCATGACGAAGGACGTCATCACTCTCAAGCCAGACGACACGGTTGCCAAAGCCTTAGCGGCGATGCGCGATCACTCTATATCCAGGATACCCATCGTAAACGAAGAGGGTAAGCTTGATGGCCTCGTTACGCTCCATGACCTTATAGTCAGGTTTATAAAGCCGCGCTTCAGGGCTCAGACAGGTGAACTCGTTGGTGAGAAGATACCACCATTCTCGACCCAGCTTAGGGAGGTCATGATAAGGGGCGTCATTACCATACAACCCGATGCCACTGTCCAAGAAGCCGTTGCAAAAATGATAGACAACAACATCGATGGCCTTATCATTGTAGATGAGAACGAGAAAGTTAAAGGTATCCTTACCATCAAGGATTTGCTCCTGCCGATTTCAAGGATGGTCGAGAAGGAGGCAAGATTCTACCTCCAGCTCGGAGGAGACGCCGCCCTACTGAGCGACTTCACCAGAGAGAGAATTATAGATGACATCAAACGCTTCGTGGACGGCTATGAAGATCTGCTAGGCAATGAGGGTATAATATACCTCCACATCCGGCGCTTCAGCGAGAAGTTCAGGGGAGTCTACCTCTATCAGGCAAGGATGAGAGTAGTTACCGACAGAGGCATCTTCATCGCGACCGGAGAAACCTGGGGAGCAATACAGGCTGTTCACGATGCCCTGAGGGCAATAGAGAGACAGCTCCTCCAGAAGGCCGAGCTCGAGAAGGACACTCACTACTACAAGCGCTTCCTTGAAAAGATGGGACTGGATTGAAGGGGGACTCAATCCCCCAAAAATTCTCTTTCCAGCATTTTTCTGTGGAACGTTTCCAAGGCATTGGGATCCACTACCAGTATCATTGTCCCCCCTCTAGTCAGTACTCTGTCTTTTATGTTCAGGAGGAACTTAAAGACGTTCTCAAAGCCATTCTCTAGAATGAGGTACTCAATGGCGTCTATATAGATGATACTGTAGCCTTCTTGCAATGCCTTGGCTATGAAATCCATAAGTATATCTATCTTAGTTGGGCTTATGGCATAGATCGCAGGAGAGTCATGCAGCCTGCCTTCCCTGGCCCTTGTAATCCAAAACACTGTAGCGTCGGGACTTATCCGCTGTTTGAGCGTGTTGACATCCTCGCGTGTTATCATAACCAGTCCTGACTTGCTTTCCCACTTGCCAAACTTCCCAGAGACGTCATCTTTTGTATAATAAAGAAAGGCTCCCGATGGAATATCCTGCTTACCTGAAACTTCAATATGGGGAAAAGGGTTGAACACAAATTTGATTGCCCCCACAGCGGCTATGAGCCTGAAAAGAGCGCCAAGAGAAAACCCTACTGGAACGAACTGATCGAGATTCCTAGTAAATGGATACGTGAGGTTCAGAGCTCCGAGGAGTATCAAGCCCCATGGAAACAGTGCATCTACACCATGGCCCGAAATCTTATGGCGTTTCAGCACCAAGCCGAAGTATATAAGGGCTCCGCCATAGGCAAAGGATGGAAAGAGGGAGCTCAGGATAAAGTTATCCCCAAAGACATTAGTGGCTAAGAGAAGCAACCATACATACGAAGCAACCAAAAATACCGAGAGATACACAACGTGCTTTAACATGGTCGTCTCATACTTTAAATGAATCGCTCCCCAGATAAGTAGAATAGCTATGAAGAAGTTGGGGATCTTGGAGACGATTCTGTAGATCTCAGCGCTTAGTTCAATACCGAGAGGGCCAAAGATGTAGCTCTCAACATCGAGGGCATTAATGAAAAAGGCGGCACTCAACAGCGCCCAGCCCTTTTCCTTGGTTTGATACGTCTTGTACGCCACGGCAAAAAACAGCAACCATCTCGAAAGAAAGTTAATATGTGGGATAATATCTCCCCAAATCATCTTTCCATCACCACCTTCTCCTGTCTCACTACCACGAGGCTGTTGCTTGGTATGTTCTTATCCACAACAACCCCAGGTCCGACGAAGGAGTTGCTGCCTATCTTCCTGCCAGGGTAAATGGTCACGTTTATGCCCACCTTGACATTGTGGCCTATTATCGCCCCAAGCTTTCTCCTTCCAGAGTCCTCGAGTTTGCCCTTTATCTCGACTTTTATGTTGCCTTTATCATGTCTGAGGTTTGCAGTGATCGTTCCAGCGCCAAGATTTGTGTTTTCTCCAATTATCGAGTCTCCCACATAGTTGAGGTGAGGAGCGTTGCTGTGATCCATGATTATGGAATTCTTAACTTCGACGGCGTTGCCTATGTGGCAGTTGTCACCTATACTTGTGTATGGCCTTATGAAGCAGTTTGGGCCGATACGAGAGTTCCTTCCAATTTTCACTGGGCCGATGATATAGGCACCGCTCCTAATGATGGTCCCCTCACCAATCTCAACAGGGGGAACGAGAGTCGCACCTTCCTCCACTATGCCCTTAATCTCGTGCCTCAGCTTATTCTTTAAGAGGTACTCGTTGAGCTCGATGAGGTTCCACGGTCTTCCAACGTCGTTCCAGTAGCCGGAATAGGCCGCGTAGGTCACCTTTTTTCCGGCTTTTATCATGAGGTTTAGTGTGTCGGTTATCTCGTACTCCCCTCTCTTGCTCAGCGGCGTTTTTGAGATGAATTCAAAAACATCGGGCTTGAAGATATAGACACCGAGATTAGCATAACCGGAGACCTTTCCAGGCTTTTCTAGCACAGCCTTGACGAGGTTTCCATCCACCTCTATCTTTCCGAAGTGACTCAGATCCTCGAACTCTTTAACCAGCACTGCAGCATCTGCCTTTTCCTTCTTGAATGCCTGGATAAGCTCCTTAATGCCATCTATCTCGAAGTAGATATCGCCGTTGGCAACTATGAACTCTTCTCCTTCAATATAATCCTTAGCTGACTCTATAGCCTTGGCAGTTCCCTCCCCTTCAAGCTGGTCAACGTAGGTTATCGGCTTTCCGTTGAACTCATCTCCGAGAGTTTCAATCAGCTTCTCTTTCTGGTATCTAACTATCAAGATGAACTCGTCCACAAACGGGTCAAGGTTTTCGAGAACGTACTCGACTATCGGCCTGTTGGCAACCTTGAGTACAACTTTCGGCCTGTCGTCTGTGAGAGGCCTCAGCCTTTCACCTTTTCCAGCGGCGAGCACTACAGCCTTCAAAAGATCACCCCCAGGATGTAGACAATCACCGCGATTGAACCGAAGAGTATAAGGAAGGTCCTCCTATTCAAGGACTCCGCGAGCCTGAGAAGGAGGTTCATCGTGAGAATGCTTGTAGCGAAAGATGCGAGGAATGCGGTAAAGAGAAGGGCCACCGGGAGGTCTGGATCCCAGCTCTCTATAAACGCAAGCCGCATAACGAGGTACACCGGGGTGACGAGAAAGCTCAGCTCAAGGGCGCGTTTTACACTCGCCCCCGTGCTCAGGAGGATCGTTAAAGTGAGTCCGCTCCTCGATATGCCCCCAATAAGAGAAATTCCCTGGGCCAAACCGACAACCAGGGAGTCGATGAGCGTGGGTTCATCTTCATGCTCTCGGAGACGATCATCAACGCCCCTCAGAGGGACGCTAATGCGTCTGGCCATTAAAAGTCCCGCGGTAATTATGATCAGGCCAAGAATGGCGTTAATTATGTCCGCAGTCTTTGGGCTGAGGATTTCCGGAAGTCCCACAACCACAGGATACCCGATGAGAACTGTAAACAGCGAGGAATAAAAGACAAACTTCCCATCCGGGTCAATGCTCATCCTGATAGCCTTTTGGGCACCCATAGCTATTTTCTCTCGAAAATGGAACAAGATAGCGAACAGAATCCCCAGATAAGCGGGGACAAGGTAGCTTTCGTACAGTGGGTCCATACTCTGGAACATTAGCGTTACGGAATATCCTTCAGGGCTGATTGGAAGCCACGAGGACAGTGCAACGATGATACCCGAAATCAAGGGGAGAGAGTAGTCATTCAAATATACCATGGTGACCACATGAAAGGTTTTAACTCTATGGGAACATAAACTTTTCGAGGGAGTGATATGAAACTGACGGTTCTCTGCGAAAATAACTCGGGTTTTAAAAAGGGTCCCCTCGGGGCTCATGGCTTCTCTGCCCTGGTGGAACACCGGGGAGTTAGGGTTCTCGTTGATACTGGAACGGACGGGAGGATCCTTCTCAACAACATGGAGGAGTTCAGAGTAAAACCAAGAAAAATCAATTACATATTCATCACCCACGGTCACTACGACCACACGGGCGGGCTTAAAGTGTTCCTCGAAGCGAGGGGAAAACCTATCAAGGTGATAGCTCATCCAGAGATATTCCGGAGAAGAATAGCACTTAAGCCACACAGGCGCGATATAGGGATTCCGTTCACGAGGGAAGAGCTTGAAGCTCTTGGAGCCGAGTTTATTTTAAGCGAGAAGCCCCTCGAGTTCGCGCCCGGCTTCATCAGCTCCGGCGAAATCGAGAGAAGAACCTGGGACAGGGCGGTAGGCTATCTCGAAGAGAAAGGGGAGCTCATCAAAGACCCCGTTAGGGACGACATGGCTCTCATAGTCGACCTGGGAGAGAGCGCTGCAGTTATCACCGGTTGCGGACACTCAGGCGTTCTCAACATAGCCTGGCACGCCGAAGACGTTTTGGGGAAGCCCGTTAAAGCCCTAATCGGAGGGCTGCATCTCCTCGGTGCGAGCAAAGAGCTCCTTGATGACGTAGTTGAGAAAATTGACGCCGAAAAGCTCTACGCAGGCCACTGTACGGGCATAGACTCCTACGCCTATCTGAAGGCGAGACTTGGGGATAGAATAGAACCCCTCCACGTGGGCAAAACGGTAGAGCTCTAGCGAACCTTTAAATACCCCGCCGAAAAGCTAACCACCGCGAGAGAAAAAGAGAGGTGAGAGAGATGAAGAACCCATTCGAGAAGATGCCAACTGTCCTTACTGCTGACGAGCTCATCGATAAAGCCTTCCGAAGGGCTGAAAAAGCCGCCTCAGCATTTACCCCCAAGGGCAACCGGGTAATGAAAGCTCGGCAGAGGGAGGAGCTCAGGGTTAGAACGGTCTCCAATGTTGTGAGGGACAATCTCAGAAAGATACTCGACAGAACGCCGGGCGTTTCGACGCTTCCGAAGTTCTACCAGGACCTGGTTGATACGCTCGTTGACCGGGACCAGTTCCACCGCTCGCTGGCCCACGTCAACTGGGCGATAAAGACCATAAGGAACCTTGAGCAGAGATACGTTGAAAAGATACGCTACTCCAGAGAACCTGAAGAAATAGCCAAGCTTAGAAGGCAGTTCTACGGAAGAGTTGCAGACGTTATTAAAGAGATAGGAGACGACCTTGAGTACCTCAACCAGGCAAGGAACGTTCTCAAAGATTTACCGGTCGTTGATCTGGAACTTCCAACCGTTGTCATAGCCGGCCACCCAAACGTTGGCAAGAGTACTCTGCTGAGGGCCCTGACTAACGCGAAGCCTGAAGTTGCCAGCTACCCGTTCACCACAAAGGGCATAAATGTCGGCCAGTTCGAGGAACACTACCTCAAGTACCAGGTCATTGATACCCCAGGACTGCTCGACAGGCCGCTGAGCGAGAGGAACGAAATCGAGAGGCAGGCAATTCTCGCTTTGAAGCACCTTGGGAGAGTGATAGTCTATATCTTCGACCCGTCAGAGTACTGCGGCTTCCCCATTGAGGAGCAGATGCACCTCTTCGAGGAAATCTACGAGGAGTTCAAAGACTTCCCGTTTATAGTTGTCCTCAACAAGATGGATATCGCCGACGAGGAGAAGATTAGGCAGGTCGAGGAGTTCGTTAAGAGTAAAGGCCTTAAGCCGCTGAGAATTTCAGCGCTGAACGGCGAGGGGCTGAACGAGCTCAAGAGGCGCGTCATAGAGCTGGTACAGCCAATGGTCGAGGAGCAGGCGCGGAAAATAATGGAGAATGAACTGAGGAAGTTCAGGGAAGAAGAATTCTAGCCCTCTTCTCCCATCTTCTCAACCTTGACGCCGCAGTAGGGGCAGAACTCCAGATAGAGCGGTCTCATGGCCCCACAGTTCTCGCACTTTTCCTTCAGCTTTGCCCCGCAGTTGGGGCAGTAGAGGTAGTCATCCTTAACCGGAAATCCGCAGCGGTAGCACCTGTTCTGTCCTATCCTGCGCTTGTAAACCCTCCCAGGCTTGAAGTACTCCTTCCTCAGGTAGTAGAGCGCCGCAGCTGAAGCTCCTGCTCCGAAGAGACTCAGCCCTATCATCTGGATAGTGCTCCATATCGCTGAGAGGATTAGGTAGATGAGCAGCAGTGAAGAGTAGGCTATTAAAGAGGTTGTGTAGATGTTCCTGCGCTTTCTGAAGAGCAGGAACGAGATTATGAAAATCGGCAGAGCGAAGAGGAGCTTTAGCGCCAGAACTTTGAGTCTGTAAATCTGATACTCCCGATTGTACTCGTCCCAGGTTTTTGCACTCAATTCGCCTATACGCGCATTAAGCTCCACCAGCTGCTGGTGAACATCCTCATAAGCCCCTTTAGCCGCCAGATACCTCGCGTATGCCCTTTCGTAGTTCTCCTTTGCCTGAAGGTATTCCTGCCTCAGCTCCTCCGTGACATTGCCACTCTCAATGGCCAGGCGGTACTCCTCGCGCTTGAAGAGGTAAACCCTCTCCGCCTCAGTCAGGTTGTCCTCGGTCGCTTGATACGTTTTGAATAGCTCCCGTTCCAGGGTAAGTAGCCTGCTCTGATTGTCGAGGAGCTCGTCTAGTCCATACTTGGCCTGGTAATCAGAATAGTCTGGCTCCGCGGGAATACGTTCAAGCTCTCGAAGAAAGTTGATGCTCGCCAGAAGGAGGAAAATGACAAAAAGGGTTGCAAGTATCTTCTCAGCTCGGGAATATTCATTCTCCATAGGATACCATCACTGTAAATTAGTCGCCATACCATATAAGGGTTTGGAACTCATAAAAAGTTGACATAAAGACGTCAGAACCGAACATCTAAAGGAAAGCTAAAAGGACACATCCAGAGGAAGAAGGAAAAATCAGGCGTTTTCCTCCTTGATGAGGACGGCGTTAACGACGCCGTGCTGGCCGGGCCTGCTGGTAACGATGGCCCTGCCGATCTCAGTCTCGATGATGGCACCCTTGGTGATGATGTTCCTCCTGACGTACTGCCTGTTGGCCGGGTTCTCAACGACTCTGAGTACCTTAACCTTCTTGCCCTTGCCACCGTCGAAGACGTTGGCGTAGAGGGCCTCAATGAGCCTGACCTTCCTGTTGCCGCCGTAGGTTCTGATTATCTTCTTCTTTTCCCTGCCCTCGGCAACTTTCGTGAAAGCGGGCTCCCTTCCAAGCTCCCTCTTCCTCTTCTTCCTAGCGAGGATAATCCTTCCACCTGAAGGCTTCCTGAGTGACCTTCCCTGCCAGATAGCCATTTATCTCACCTCATGAGCTTAATCTTTAACCTATCGCCACTTTGGGCGGTTCGTTTATAAGCTTTTCTGGAAGAATTTTTAAAGCCTTGTCCCCATTACTCCATCGGGTGGTGGTATGGGAGCGATAGATGCTTTTACAAAGACCTTCTCGATAGTTCTCGCCAACAAAAGGCTTTACCTACTCGTCCTGGCAATGGCGCTCATCCTAGCCCTGCTGTCAATATACCTCATACCAAGTGACTTTGAGTACACATACAATCAGACCTCCATCCAAAAGGGCAATGTCATAGTTGAGGAATACGGGACGCCGATAACGGAAGATGAGATGGACATATTGATTGAGTTTTTCAAAGGCCTGATGATTTACCTCATCATAACCATCGTTCTAAGTTCAATCGTTGAGTACGGGATAACAAAGGGTATTTTCACGTACCTTAACGATGAGGACTACAGCCTCAGCGAACTGCTTGCGGATGGACTCAAACATTTTCCGGGAGTGCTGGTGATAAACATAATCTATAGCCTCATAATGCTCGTTTTCATAAGCGTCGCGACCATTCCAATGGTTGTGGGGGCACTGTTCCTCCCGGCTGGAGCCGTGCTCATACTGATTGGCGTGGTTCTTTTGTTCTTGGTTCTGGCCTTCACTTTGGGACTCTCATCTATGGCAATCCCCCTCTACGCGGACAAGGGCACCATAGGGGCCGCCTTCGAGGCATTCGGCTTAGGGTTCAGGAACGTCCTCTCAACCGTTGGATTCGGCGCCCTGCTGGGTGTCGCAGCCATAGGCATCGCCATCATAGCCAGCCCTCTGGCCTTCATAATCCAGCTCACGCTTCCGGAGAACCTGGCTCCCTACGTTTCAGCCTTCGTGCAGGCACCCTTAGACGCCCTGCTATACTTCTTCCTCTGGGCCGGCGGGGTTGCCTTCTACAGGGAGCTCCAGAGAATGGAAGAGCTGAAAAAAGTTGATGAAGAGCTGGTAGGGCTGGGAATAGAAATTTAATCCCCAAACTTCTTTTCTTTTGCTGCTTTTACGAGCCCCCTGAAGACAGGCGCCGGGTTCATCGGCCTCGACTTGAACTCGGGATGGAACTGCGTTGCTATGAAGTAGCGCTTTTCCGGAAGCTCGAGTATCTCCATCCTCCTCTCGTCGTCTCCCGCTACGCCGCTGAAGACGAGGCCAGCTTTCTCGAAGCGCTCGATGAACTCGGGATTGACCTCCCACCTGTGTCTGTGGCGCTCGTAGATGAGCTCCCTGCCATAGAGCTCCCTTGCGAGGGTGTTTGGCTTTATCTTGACCGGATAAGCACCAAGGCGCATGGTGCCGCCGAGCTTGTCGAGGCCCCTCTGTTCCGGCATGAGGTCAACGACGGGATAGGGTGTCTGCGGGTCGATCTCCGTCGAGTGTGCCCCTTTGAGGCCGAGAACGTTCCTCGCAAACTCGACAACCGTCAGCTGGAAGCCGAAGCATATGCCGAGGAACGGGATGTCGTTCTCCCTCGCGTATCTTATCGCCATCATCTTGCCCTCGGTTCCCCTTGCTCCAAAGCCCCCAGGCACTATTATGCCATCCACACCCTCAAGGAGCTTAACCCCATGTTTCTCAACGTCTTCTGCCTCTACCCAGCGGATCTTGACCTTGACGCCGTTGGCCACGCCAGAGTGCTTCAGGGCTTCCTTTATGCTGAGATACGAGTCGGAGAGCTTGACGTATTTACCAACGATGGCTATCTCGACGGTGTCAGTGAGGGACTTGTACCTCTCCACCATCTCGCGCCAAGCATCTAGCTCGGGCTCCCTCTCAGGGAGACCGAGCCTCTTGGTGATGTATCTTGCAAGACCCTCCTTTTCAAGCATGAGTGGAACCTCGTAAGTGTCCTCGACGTCGTAGGCGCTTATAACGGCCTCCGGTGGAACGTTTGTGAAAAGGCTTATCTTCCTCCTTGCACTCTCCTCGAGTGGGTCTTCGGAACGGGCAACTATGGCATCGGGCTGGATTCCTAAGCTTCTGAGCTCCTTGACGCTGTGCTGGGTCGGCTTGGTCTTCTGCTCACCGACAACGCGGAGCTTGGGGACGTAGGTTACATGCACGAAGGCAACGTTATCCCTGCCTTCCTCAAGCTGCATCTGCCTTGCCGCCTCAAGGAACGGCATGCTCTCAATATCGCCAACGGTTCCGCCTATTTCAACGACGACGACATCGTAGTCCCTCGCTATCTCCCTTATGCGCTCCTTTATCTCGTTGGTGATGTGCGGTATGACCTGAACGGTGGCGCCGAGGTAATCCCCTCTTCTTTCCTTCTCAATGACGGCCGAGTAAATCTTGCCGGTGGTGATGTTGTGGTCGAAGGTAAGGCTCGTGTCCAAGAAGCGCTCGTAGTTGCCGAGGTCGAGGTCAACCTCTCCGCCATCGTCAAGGACGAAGACCTCACCATGCTGATAGGGATTCATAGTTCCAGCGTCGTAGTTTAGGTAAGGGTCGATTTTAATGTTCGTCGTCTTGAAACCCCTGGCCTTCATGAGCATGCCAAGAGAAGCACTGGTTATACCCTTTCCAAGACCGCTAACCACACCGCCGGTTACGAATATGAACTTGGCCATGGCAAAACCTCCATCGGTTATGTCGTTGGTTGATTAATGAGTGCTTAAAAGCTTTGTTGAGATCCGATGAGGTTTGACACCAGAAATTTTAAGAAGGGTTCAATGTACTTTTATCAGATGTAACTATGCCAATTTCAACTAACGGTCTAATTAGAACTCTCAATAGTTGGAAGTTCTGGGCAGTCCTGCTGCTGGCCATTCTCGTGACCTATGTCTTGTTCTTCCCTATCTTCAAGCCCCTTATGGAAGATTACAGCGAGCTGAAGTCCTTTGAGATGCAAATGGTGAAGGAGCACGATGCAATGGTCTGCCACCAGATATACTCAATGAATTCCGGCATCTTTGAGAGAATCAATGCGACCTGTGATAACGAATACTACCGTCCCAACATCTCGACAACAACATACAAAGGTTTGGTGGTTTACAGGGACACATACGAGAAGTTTCAAGATGCTAGGAGAAGAACACTGGATGATCTTCACAAGGTGATTCCACTTCTTCCCCTCCTGGCGGTTCTGATGCTGTACTTCAACTACGTTCTCGTTGACACGGAATACCTCCTCATGAAGGGCACAGAGCCGGCCCTTAGAGATGCCCTCTTGAAGGGACTCAACTCAATTCCTGGGCTTATTATAGCGGAGTTGACGACCCTGCTGGCGGTGTTTCTAATCGGCGTCATCCTCGCAGTATCTTTAGCAGCGATTTTCGGCGAGCTTGGAATAATGCTGGTGGCTTTCATGATAATGCCCGCACTCTCACTGGTGACCCCCACCTACCACTTCACGCGCCTTGTTATCCCTATAGAGGAGATTCTAAGAACCGCCAAAAGATGCCCCGGTGGATACACCGTACTTGGCCTTCTAATTATGATCGTCGGCTGGCTGTTCGAGGCGGCTTATACTCATTACCTAGGCATTTGGAGCGCGGCAATTCTGGCGCTGCTTGGTCTCGTGAAGTACATGTTGGACAGTCTTGCGGCTCTCGTTGTTTATCTCGGCGGAACTGAGGAAGAAAAGACAGGATAGCCGCAATCACTCCTCAAACTCCACTCCTTCACCCTCTTCCTCTTCGGTCAGCTCCCTAATTTCATAAACCTTGAGCGGAACCTTCTTGAGGGCCTTCCCGATGACGGCCTTCGCTATCCTCTCGGCGTGCTCTATGGTCTGGGCATTGTAAACCTTAATCGTGAGGTACATGCCTACGAGTCCGACCGAACCGATCACGAAAGCGCTCTCGAAGTGGGCGCCGCAGACCGGGCACTGGGAGTAGCCAATCTCCACCCTCACGAAGTCGAGCTTTTCCTTGTTGAGCGCTTTGGCAACCTTCGAGACAGCAACGTTTATGGCATCCTCACTCGTTTCAACGTCCCTGACTATAATCGGCGCCTCCAAAACGACTACGTAATCTCCCATCGCTCTCACCTCTCAGCCAAAAGCAAATAGCCTATCGTCTTCTCCCCTAAAGACTCCGAGCCTTACCCCGGCATCGATAAAGCCGTGGGCGTAGTTGAGCGCGGCGAAAGCCGTTACATAGTCGCCTTTCTTGTAGTAGTATTTAGCGTCTTCAAAATAGCTCCTCGCCATAGTGAGGAAGTCCTCCGCAACGCTCCTCAAAAGACTCTTTTCGTGGACAGCTATCTCAAGCGTCCTAAGCGCCTCCTCAGTGATTCTAAAGTACTTCTGGAGCTTTTCCTCGGTTATCTCTCGCTCCACCGGTCTCGCCTCACGGTTGGTAAGGAAGGAATCTTATAAACCTTATCCCATTAGCCCTTGCCTTCGGCAAGCGCTGGCGGAAAGTTTTTACTGCTCATATAACATAAAATCAGAACGGCATGCAACTCTAATATGGCACCCTCCAACGAGTTTATCAATATAAACGGCAGCTTGTGGGGTTTCATTTTTATTCTGACGTCCTTCGGGCGCCGTATTGAAGTGAAATACTGCAAAATGGCCATTGATTGTAGAAACCACTCCTAAGAATTAGCAATCCAAAAGCGACATACTAGCTTTGATGAAACTCTACGAGACTATCGTCCCTCGCGTCGAGCTTTGCTCGACGTCGCGCAGGCGAACAAGCTTTTAGAAAAAGCTTGACCAAAGAAACTTTGCAGAGCAAAGTTTCATCAAAGTTTGTGGTTCTTCTCCCCAAAGGTGCAGTTGAAAGGGTTTGCACTACCAAACTGCTATTTTAAGCTGGAATTCGCATTTCACAAGCCTCAAAACGCGGGTTTAAACCATTAAAGCGCTCCAAAGAAGCGCGGAAGAAAACCCACGTCAAATAAAGCAACTTCAAAAAAGGAATCCTTCACCAAAAACCACACTCAAAAAGGCAAATCCTCTCAAAGAAACACCTCAAAAAAGAATCACCAACCTTGATCAAACTTCACGCAGGCGAAGTTTGTAGAACTGGTGGGCCCGCGGGGATTCGAACCCCGGACCTCCACCTTGTCAGGGTGGCGTCATAACCAGTCTAGACCACGGGCCCAACCCAAGGATGGTGGACCGGCCGGGATTTGAACCCGGGGCCTCCGCCTTGCCAAGGCGGCGCTCATACCAGGCTGAGCTACCGGCCCACTTCCCATCGACGCCGTAATCACCTACCAGGGTGGATTTATAAATTTTTTGGTCTCTTTAGATGGGCATCGAAAAGCTAATATGGGTGTTTGTCGAGGTTAATGCGGTGATACCATGAACCCCATTGAAGAGGCCCTGAAAATTAAGGATGAGATAATAGCATGGAGAAGGGACTTTCACATGCATCCAGAGCTAAAATACGAAGAGGAGCGGACTTCCAGAGTCGTCGAGGAGCACCTGCGTGAGTGGGGATACAAAATAAAGCGCGTCGGCACCGGAATAATAGCGGACATCGGCGATGGAGAGAAGACCATAGCCCTCCGCGCCGACATGGACGCTCTCGCTGTTCAGGAGGAGAACGACGTTCCCTACAGGTCGAAGATTCCCGGAAAGATGCACGCTTGCGGCCACGACGCTCACACTGCTATGCTCCTCGGGGCGGCGAAGATAATAGCAGAGCATGCGGACGAGCTGGGTGGAAAGGTTCGCCTAATCTTCCAGCCGGCAGAGGAAGGTGGCAACGGGGCACTGAAGATGATAGAGGGAGGAGCTCTAGATGGAGTCGATGCCATCTTTGGCTTCCACGTCTGGATGGATCTGCCCAGCGGAATAATAGGCATCAGAGACGGACCGTTTTTGGCAGGAGCTGGCTTTTTCGAAGCGAAGGTAATCGGAAAGGGCGGACATGGTGCTTCTCCCCACGAGGCAATTGACCCCATACCAATAGCCGCTGAAACCGTTCTGGCCCTTCAGACGATAGTGAGCAGGAACGTTAACCCAATCGAGACGGGAGTTGTTAGCGTTACGGCCATAAACGGCGGGACAACCTTCAACGTTATTCCCGAGGAAGTTACCCTAAAAGGAACCTTCCGCTACTACAAGCCAGAGGTTGGAGAGATGATAAAGAAAAGGATGGCCGAGATAATAGAAGGCGTTGCCAAAACCCATGGCGCACGAGCCGAGTTCAGCATCAACGACCTCGTTCCGCCAACGATAAACGACAAGGCAATGGCGGACTTCGCGAGAAAGGTGGCCGAGAAGTACCGCCTCAGGCACGGCGATGTCGCGATGTCGATGGGCGCAGAAGACTTTGCCTACTATCTCCAGAGGGTTCCGGGGGCTTTCTTGGCGCTTGGAATAAGGAACGAGGGGAAGGGAATAGTTCATCCCCACCACCATCCGAAGTTCGACGTTGATGAGGACGTCCTTCACCTCGGAACAGCGATGGAGGTTGCCCTCGCCTTTGAGTTTCTGAGGGCGTGACCTTCCTCTTTTTTGTAGCCCCACCTATCAAAGACGCTTGCCAAGTATCAAATTCTCCCCTATGACCCCGGGCTTTAACTTAAAGGAGTTCGTTCTATCCACGACCGTGAGAACCTTTCTGAACCCAAGCTTTTTAGCCCGCCCCAGCGCGAGTGGAATATCATCTCTCCTGCCCCACATGAACAGAATGGATTCATGTTCTTTCCCTGAGAGTCCTTTCAGCACGTAGTAGGACTTTCCAAGCCTGCCGCTTTCGAACGGCGGCTTATCATCGACACCGGCTATTCTGTCCACAAAGGAGACAAACCATTGGTGGTAGGAGGTCTGAAACCTTCCTGCGGCCATTTCCATGTTCTTTATGTCGTCCCACGAAAACTCAAAGAGTTCTGGCTCTTCCGGCGTCGGGAAGCTAGAGGTCTCAAACTTCACGAGATAGCCCCTGTAGAGAACCTCCGAAACGCCGATCTTCTGGTAGAACCCCACAGCGTCCGGGTCGGGGTTTGTGGTGAGAAGGGTACATCCCATATCACTGGCCAGTTCTTCTAAGAACTCTACAATCACCCGCCCGATTCCGCGCCCCCTGAATTCCCTGTGAACTTCGATAACATCCAGGTGCGCTATTTTGGTAATCTCCCCATGCACTGGTTCTTCGCTTATCAGAAGCTCGGCCTCTCCGACTATTCTCCCGTCTATCTCGGCGACCACGGGGAGATGTCCATTGAGAAGGAGGTTGTTGAGATGAACCGCACAGCTCTCGATACTCATCCAGGGGCCGCCGTGGAGATAGCGCTCCCTTATGCTCAGCTCCTCATAGCTAGCCTCCCTAACCCTTCCGTCTTCTCGTTTAAGCCACCGCTCAACTCCGGATCGGTGAACGTCCACTATTCCAGCCGCGTCTTCAAGCGACGCAATCCGCACGTTCAGGGTCGAGACCATAGCCATAAGCTTCCCCCTATTCCTTCGCGAGGTACCCAAACTTCCGTAGGACGTGCATTATCCCCTCGGCCCCTCCCTCCCCGTAGGTCGTCTGCGTCACGTAGTCGGCTTCAGCTTTCAGTGTCTCTGGGGCCTGCCCGACGGCCACGCGATAACCAACCACGCGGAACGCATCGAGGTCGTTCTCGCCGTCGCCAACGTGAGCAACTTCTTTCGGACTTATGCCGAGAATCTCGCAGGCCTTCTCTATGCCCGCCCCCTTGTTTATCCAGGGCTTCTTGATGTGTATCGCGAAGCCAGAATCCACTGCTATGAGGTTGAGTCCAAGCTCCTCAATGAGTGCCCTAACAGCCTCAACTGGAATCGTACGCAGTACGACGAGACCCGCCTTTCTTTCGGGCATTGAGAAGCTGAGAACCGCCTCGGGATAGCGCCTCTTTATCTCGCTCCAGAGGATCCACTCCTCGTCCATCGTTGTGAGGTATATCCTCTTTCTCAAGCGGCCGTCCTTTACCGAGAGGGCACCGCCATCCTCGGCCACGACCGGTCCTGTGATTCCTATCATTATTGCCATTGCCTCAGCAAACGGCACGGAATTGCCCGTGACAAGCATGACCGGGACACCGAGGCTCTCGGCGAGCCTTATGGCCTTTAGAGCATCCTCGTGAAGCCGCCTGTCGGGATAGGTGATGGTGCCATCAATGTCTAGGGATATGGCTTTAATCATTCTCCTCACCCTGAGGCCACTCAACGGCCACCGATAAAAGGGTTTCTTCTCATTCTTGTGGTGGCTAATGATCTTTCATTATCTCCCTCAGAACGCTCGTGGCGTAAACCCCCTTAGGCAGGAAAAAGCGGAAGCACATCCCTACGCTCGGAACATAGCCGTAAGTCAGGCCGAGGGGCCTTATGAGGAGCTCCCTCCTCCCACCGGGCTCAGCCATTGGCTTCGGGAGTCTCTTGAAGTCTTTTAGTGAGAGGTTTTCCTCAGCGAGGAGCTCCTCTTCAAGCCTTCCGGGGATGCCCCTGGCTCGTCTCATCGAGAAGCCAAAAAGCGGTCCCGAAACCATGGCTTCGCCCTTGCGGATTTTTTCCTTCACAAAGTCGATGTTCGTCTCTGTGACGCGGTAGGTTCTGTCGCGGTAGGGGATACCCCCTTTAATCTGGACGACGATGTCTCCAACCAGAGCCTCATTCAAGGGGAGTCCCTCTTCGATTCTCCGGGAGATGTAGAGATTAAAGAGGTATGACTGATAGGCGTGGATGAAGATACGCATTATGGGCAGCGGAAGCGAGAGGAAGGCTTTCCGCCAGCTCCCGGTTTCCTTGTACTTGTAGAGCATCGCCCTCTCGTAGCGGAGGAATCCGGGAAATTCTTCAAGGGCCCTGTTCACATCCCCGGTCTCCCAGAAGTTCTTTCTGGCCTCATCCCCTTCCATTCCCCCTCCATGGGCGCCAAGAAAGAGCCTTGCGGCACCTTCAAAGTCTCCCTTCAGAAGGAGCTTTCCAATCAGATGGTTGGTAACACGTCTCTCACCGAAGCGCTGATAACCAAAGTAGTTGGGGAAGCCTCCCTTCGAGCGGAGCTCTCTCACTATTTCCTTCGTTCTCTCGAAGGCGCTCTCGTCAACGTCGCGAACGATGATTTTAAAGCGGTTCCCAAGTAGGTGGCCAAGTTTGAGAGCTCTCCCATAGGAAACAAAGCGGAGTTCGATGTCTTTGATTCGAACAGCCTCAACTTTTTCCTTCGCATCTCGCGGCACGCTGATGTACTGATAAGTCACGGCATGTCTGTCTTTCGTTCCCGCGAAGCCGATGTCCTTATAAGAGATTCCAGCACGTTTGGCTATCTCCTTCACTGCCGCCATCGTATCCCAGTTGCGCTTTTTGAGGAGGAAAATCGCATATTTTTTGCCATCAAAGGCACTCCTCAGAGGCTCTTCCATAACGATGAAGTCCTCCGGCTGGGCTTTTATTCTCCCACCTATCCCGGGCTTTTCACTCAAATACTTGAACTGGGAGAAGAACTCACGGTAGTCCATGCCTCACACCAGCTTTAAATGCCCAGTAACCTTATCAACGAGCTCCTCTGGAGCGGGCCCTACCGCCAAACAGGTTATTGTTCCCGGGGGAATCTCCGTCAGCCCCGCGTCCCTGATAAGTGCCGTTGGTATGCCCAGCTTTTCCGCATGGGCCTTCAGTTCGAAGAGCTCCCTCTCGTTCTCAGCCTTGACCACGACCTTCTTCTGTCCCTCATGGAACCATGCCTTGAACCACTCTGGCTTCTCCTTCTGGGCTTTTAGAGCAGCCGTCACCGCACCATGGGCGACTTGAACCGCCATCTTGCCCTTGCTGAGCTTCAGATCCTTCCTAATGACCATGACCTGCTTGTACCTGAACATCTCTCATCCCGTGGAGAGTGAGAAAAGGGACTTATAAATTTAAGGAGAAGGAAAAAAGCTCAGAGCTCAACCATTTCAGAGCTTTCCCGCTCTTCTTCCTCGGCCTTCTTAGGGAGTCCGCCTGGGCGCCTGTGCTTCTTCCTCTCGAGCTTTTCTCTGAGCTTCTCGGACTCGTCCCAGTACTTGTAGGTCAAACCTCCGAAGACCAGTGCGAGTATCAGGAAGAGTATTCCCAGAACCTTCCAGTAGTTGGTCGTTGGGTTGTACTTCTCGACGACTGCACTTATCTCCTTGGCAACTGGGGCTGGATCGCTCATGTTGGCAAGGGTCTGGTTGATGTACTTTGGAAGCTCCTCCGGGCCCGGATAGACCGGAACTTCTTTAACGATGACCCTCGGTGGGATGCTGTTTATGGTGACGAGATTGCCGAGCTCAAGCTGGTGTTCATTTCCGAGCGGGTCTGCATAAACAAGTACCGCCTTGACGTTGGTGAGGTTCTCCTTAAGGACCTTGAAGTCAACCTTGACGGTCTTCGTTTCGCCTGCCTTTATGGTGCCCACCTCAACGGCAGTGGGGCCATCAACGCTGTTGGGCAGGTCGAGGAGGAGTGTGGCGTTCTGGACGAACTCGTAGTCCGGATTTCCATCAGCGGCCGTGAGGATGAACCTGACGGTGACATTATCGCCCACATTTGCGGTGACATAGCTTCCCCACGTTCCGTTGTAGGCCTGGGCTGTGACGTCAATGGCAGGTATACCGTATACCTTGATCCCAGTGAGAGGCTGGGAGTATATCACCCGCTCTTGGCCAGTTTCAAGGCTCTTATCGTCGTAGAAGGTGACTATTACCTTACCAATGTCAAATTCCCCAACCTTGGTTGGCTTGAGGACGTAGATAAGGGCAGGCATTTTGGTAAACGCAGGAAGTGTTTCAAACGCCCATGTTTTTGTCATGCTGACCAGCTCGAAGTCGTTTGGTATTGGAGCTGCAACGCTGACATCGTAAGCATCGCCCTTGCCAAGGTTCTCGACATTTATGGCCACAACGAGGTTGTCGCCAAGCATTATCTCCTTAGGAACGGCATCTATCATGGCAATAACATTGGCCTGCCTAAGGATTGGAGTTACTTGAGCACCAATGGGAGCGTAAACCCTGATGATAGCCCTCTTATAGTCGGGCTCAGCACTCTGAACAGACAGCTTGAGGGGAGCGTTCGGAACGTCTTTGGGAAAATCACCTATCTCAAGGATCATTGATCCAAGGCTCTGATCACCTTTGAAGACTTCAACAGTAATTGCACCTCTAGTAGCTGATATGAGCTTGACGTAGTAGGTAACATTGTCAACGGTTATCGGGAGCTTCTCGTTGACGTAAAGGAGGTCATTGTAAACGAGAACTGTCTCAACGGTTGTCGTTGGAGCGGTTTCTTCCTCGCCTTCCCTCACTATCTTGAAGTCGGTCGAGGCGACCTTGGGGACATAGATGTCAACTGTCGCCGGACCATCGCTTGTGGTGTTTAAGAGGTGAATGTAAACGTAATTGGAGTAGGAGTAAACATCACCGAGCTTATACCTAACGCTTCCACCAGAGCCCTCGGTTATCACGAGGGTCTGGGTCTCGCCGTACGGGAGAGTCACAAGGAAGGTAGCCTGTGTGTCCGAGGTTGAGGTGAGTTTAATGCTTATCTGTGGGAAGCCCTCGGGGAGGTTTATTGTGTCACCCACGTTGAGCTTCTGGCCAGAGAGTAACTTCTGGAGAGGGGACTGTATCTCGATGAGGGCGGTCTTGGTATCAGATCTGATCCAGGTCAGAGTAATGTTGAGGTACTGGTTGTCGGCCGCGGGATAAACAAACGACTCGCCTTGCCCCACAACGTAGAGCTTTGGACCATCCGGTCCGTTGACCTGGAAGCTCAGCCTGCTCCAGTACATATCAACGTCGATGAACTGCACCTCAAAGGGACCCAGAACAGCCTTGTCTTTTAGTCCAAGCGAGATTCCCGTTATGCTGGCGTACTCGGGCACCGTTGCGGATTTTACTAGGTGTGCCATAGGTGCAAATGAGAAAATCATCAGACCCAAGAGGATTAAAGCGGCAGCCTTTTTCATATCTCCAGCCTCCAAAGAGTAGTCAACTAATCACCAAAAGGAAAAGGTGGTATAAAGGCATTACGGTGTGAGTCTTCTCCTGTCCCTCGGGAAGAGTACGACTTCCCTGATGTTGTTGAGGTTGAGCATCTGTTTGAGGAGTCTCTCCGCCCCGAGACCGAAGCCACCATGAGGAGGCATGCCGTAGCGGAAAGCCTTGAGATAGAACTCGAAGCTCTCCGGGTTGAGGCCCTTCTCCTTAATCTGCTCGACGAGGACATCAACGCGGTGCTCCCTCTGGCCGCCTGAGGTTATCTCTACTCCCCTGTATTCAAGGTCAAAGGCGCGGCATATCTCCGGCTTGTCGTCGTACTTCATGATGTAGAAGGGTTTGGCCTCGCTCGGATAGCGGTAGAGGAAGTAGAGTGGTGCGTTCTCGTTCTCCATCATGTACTTTCCAAGAAGTCTCTCGCCCTCTGTGTCTATGTCCTCGCCCCAAGGAATCTCCTTGCCAAGGTCGGCGAGGATCTCAAGTGCTTTGTCATAGGCCAGCCTTGGGAACGGCAGTTTCGGCTCCTCAAGCTCGAAGTTCAGCGTTTCAAGCTCCTTTTCGTTGTGCTCGCGGACGTGATTGATGGTGTAAGCGATGAGCCTCTCAAGGAGCTCCATTACTTCCTCCTCGTTTTCTATGAAGGCCATCTCCGCATCTATGCTCCATGCCTCGTTGAGATGCCTGGTGGTGTTGTGCTCCTCTGCCCTGAATATGGGGGCGACTTCATAAACACGGTCGAGGCCGCTCGCCATCATTATCTGCTTGTATAGCTGCGGACTCTGGGCAAGGAAGGCGTCCTTCTCGAAGTACTTCATAGGGAAGAGCTCGGTTCCACCTTCGGTTGCGGTGGCGATTATCTTTGGCGTGTGAACCTCTATGAAACCCTCGCCGTGGAAGAAGTCGTGAACCGCTTTGAAAACGCTGGAACGGATTTTGAATATCGCCGTTACCTCGGGCTTTCTGACGTCCATGAAGCGGTTGTCGAGCCTCGTGTCAAGCTCGGCCTTGACTTTTCCCGTCGGATCAAGGGGAAGGGGTGTTTGGGCCCTGCTGAGAACTTCGAGCTTCTCGGGGAGGATTTCAAAGCCGAGCTTTGCCTTGGGTGTGAAGTTGACTATTCCCTCGACGGCTATGACGTCTTCTGAGTTGAGCTTCGGGATGAGTTTGAATATTTCCGGGTCAACCTTCTTCTTCGGTGCGGTTATCTGAACTATGCCTTCCCTGTCCCTTATCCAGAGGAACTTTATTCCTCCGAGGTCCTTAACTTCCCAGACCCAGCCAGCAACCTTGACGCGCTGGCCGTTTAGGTCTTCCGTAATCTGACTCGAGTAGTGCGTCCGGTACATCTCTACAACCTCCATTAAGAAAAAAGAAGTCAAATGAAGTTTATTTTAACTTCCTGGCCGACTATCTGGGAGAGTATGCTCTCCAGAACCTCCGCCTTCTCCGGGAGCTTCTTCCTATCCCTGCTGAGAACGAGAACCTTGTAGTAGGTTCCTCCGCCCGGCTTGTAAACGATGTTCACGCCAAAGACTCCGGCAGGGTAGAGCAGGTCAGTGGCGAGCTTCTTGACGTCGTCAGTGCCTTTCACTTCAACGCTCTCAATGACCCTTATCCTCTTACCGAGCTCCCTCATAAGGGCCTTTATGTTCTTGCCACCCTTTCCGATGGTTATAGGAACGTCGCCCTCGCCAACCATGATTATTACGAGGTCGCCAGCTTCAACGGCCTTCTTGAATTCAACGTCAGCGTCGCCAATGAGCTTGTATAGGAGTCTCGCGACTTTAACATCCAGCTCGGAGATAATCCCTTCTTGAAGCTTTTTCTCATCAGCCGGGCACAGAATGTCGTCGGTCTTTAAACACACCTCACAGATTGGCGCCTTCATCTCCTCACCTCCCTCAGCCTGAAGAATGACCTTAAAGGGCTAACCCTTAATTCTGGAAGTCCTTTAAAAACCTTATTATGGAAGAAAAGGCCAAAGGGGAGTTCAGATTTCTCCCCCTATCTCGCGCCTTATACGCTCTATGAACTCCTCTGTAAAGCGGTGGCGTTCTTCGGCCATCTTTTTAGCGGTTTCCGTGTACATGAGGTCTTTGAGCTTAAGTATCTTCTCCTCAAAGTGTCTTAGAGAAGCCTCTATGTCCCTGCCGTGCTCGCCTGAGTACATGAAGACCCTCGCAATGCCTATCGCCCCTATCGCATCGAGCTTGTCGGCGTCGCTGAGTATCTTCGCCTCAAGAGTGGCCGGCTCCGGACCGCGCGAGAAGCGGTGAGCCTCTATCGCGTGAGCAACGGCCTCGACTTTCTCTTCTGGATAGCCTAAGCTTCTCAGGTACTGCCTGGCTATCCGCGCCCCTTCAGCGGCGTGGTCTTCCACCTTTCCGACGCTCTCAAGAGGTCTGGCAACATCGTGGAGAAGCGCCGCTAAAGCTAGGATTTCTAGATCCGCACCCTCTTCTCTGCCTATGTGCATACATAGGTTGAAAACGCGCTCCACATGGCTGAAGCCGTGGGTCCCCTCGCGTTCAAAGAAGCTCATAGCAAATTCTCTGGCACGTTCTATCAATTTGAGAGTTTTCTTATCAGTTATGAACGCGTCCAGCTCCATTCAACCACCTAAATGGCTTCATCGACTACTGCCTTTAAAAGCTCAACGATTCCTTCGTGAACCATTAAACGTATCCCGTCCACGCTCGGAGCCAAGGTCTTTGAGACGCCGTCTATTAACCCAGCGCTGGAGATGGCCTCAATAACTCTTCTCTCGTCCCACCCCTCGAGGAGATTTCTTCCAACTTCAATCGATGCTTGAGCAACCAAGCCGTAGGCCCCCCAATTGGAGACGGCGGAAACTATGAGCTCGTCCGTCTCGACAACACTCGCTATCTTCTCTCCGTGTGGAACGTGACCCACAACCAGCTCCCGGATTTTTCCCATGCCAATCTCGTTGCCTCCGTCGCCTACCCCTATCGTGGGAATTCCAAGGGCTCTCGCTTTGAGAAAGATGCCATCCAGGGGATCTCTCTTTATCTCCAGGGCACTCATGGAGTAGTATCTACCGTCGGCAGCCCTACCCGGGGTCTCGACGCTGATTATCAGGGAGTAATCCTCTGGCTCAGGAGTCCTGGCAAGGGAAACGCCGAAGGGTTCGAGAGCCTTTTCGACCTCTGAATACGTCAGGATTTCAGCCTTTCCTCCAAGCATCTCAACGGCGCGATAAATGGCCAGTGCTCCCGGTGGCCCGTCAGTTTCGGCCACCATCATTGGTGGAATGGGAAAGCCCGTAACTATGAGAACCCGCTCGAGATTGTCTAAGAACATCTTTGTAGAATTATGTAAAAAATTAAAGTTCTTCCTCCGGTAGTCGAGGTAAACCTTCAGCACTCCTCTGTTCCCGATATCGGTGTTTATTAGATGCGCTATCATAGCTCATTCCTCGATCTCATAGACAATGATTCTAACCTTCTTGCCCTTCACAGCTTCCTTCAGCTTCCACCAGAGCTCCGTCGGTTCCTCGCTCCTGTGGGTCAGCTCGTCGCCGTTCTCGAGCTTCACCTTCTTTTCAGTATACTTAACAAAAAGGCCCTTAGCATTGAATATTTCCTTCATCTTTCACCACCTAAAACCTTTCTAAGCTCGTAAAGGGTTCTAATCTCGTAATCAGCCATGTTGTAGCCCCTATCACCATTACGGTTTATCCACACGGCGGTCATACCGACGCTCTTGGCGCCATAAACGTCTTGGCTGAGGGAGTCGCCGACCATAACAGCTTCACCGGGCTCGACTCCGAGCCTTTCAATGGTGTAGAGGAAGATTTTAGGCTCGGGTTTTATGGCGTTGACGTCGTCCCGTGTAATGACGACGTCGAAGTAATCCAGAAGACCGGTGAGCTTAAGCTTGAGCCTCTGATATTTCGGTCCGCTCGTCACAATACCAAGCTTATAGCCGGTATCCCTCAGCCATTCCAGGGTAGGAATAGTGTCCGGATAAACCTGAAGTTTGTGGGGATACCTCTCGAGAAGCTCCTCATATTTCAAATCGAGGTCAAACAGTTTGAAAAAGAAGTTCCAATCGTGCCAGTCGTAACTGTCCCTCCTGCCGAGTATCTCTGAGAGGAATCTCTCCCTTGCCTCGTCCTTGCTGATTCCAAGCTTTCTAGAGAGCTTATCGTAGACCTGCGGAAGGAAGAGCATTATCAGAGGCTCCTCAGTTAGTATCGTTCCATCGATATCGAAGAGAACAGCCTTCATTCTACCACCTCTTAACGAGCAATGCCAGTATCTCAACATCTCTCGTCAGATCATCCTCCATAATGACTCCCCATATTATGTCTTTCTCCTTAAGTATATCTTGAAAGCGACCGAGTATCCCGTGAGCGTCCTTGAGCGGGAACTCCTTTCCAACAAGAATTCCAATTAGGCCCCGGTCCCAGATGCCCCAGTGCCAGTTGAAGTCTACTCGGTCAAGGAGGCGCAGGATCCCAACGTTTCCCCCACGTATCATGTTGAATAAATCGGCATAGTCTATGTTGACCAGCATCTGAGTCTCAAGGTAGTAGTAGAGCCTAGAGAACATCTCCGCTATGTTTTTGGAGGCTCCCTGAAAGGCCAGTGATAACGAAATATTGCCGTCGGTAAGAAAGTCCCAGAGGGAGTCGTAAAAGACCGTCTCGAAATCATTGGCCCAGTCCGGCTTTTTCTCAGTCACCAGCTCCTTTTTGGGAGTCAGCACATAAGCAAGTTTTATGGTGTCTCTCGGAGCGCTGCTGACGATTATTTCTCGAAGTTCGTGGTTTACCTCCTTGTCATCGAAAACTAGCCACAGGAAAGTGCTCTCCGGAAGGCTGGAGAAGAAGTTCCTGAGGCGCTCCTCGTACTTATCGGAGCGAGGAAGGAGGTAATAGGCTGGATTGACAGTTACCTTTACGATTCCATCTGCGCGTATACTGTTGACTATCCTCGCTCCCGTGCTCCCTATTCCTACAAAAAGATGGGTAAAAGACGGCATGGCGACCCCTTACTCAAGGGTCGCATGCTTCTTCTTCATATCCTTTTCGGTCTTCTGGAAGGTGGCCATTAGGAGAGCTATTATGCCGTCAAGGAATATCATGGTAGAGTCCTCAAAGAGGGTGCCCATCGGCGCTATCCACTTGTACTTGGTAAGCATCTGCCTGGCAATATAGTCCGTCGGTATGTCAGCTTTTGTTCTTCCGGGTATCTCAACGACAACATCGGAGAGTTTTCCAAGGGTTGAGTTGGCATAGGAAGTTATTGCCACAACCTTCCCGCCCTGTCTCTTGGCTATCTCAGCAGCGTCAACGATGCTCTTGGTCTCGCCGGAACCGCTGATGGCTATGAGCAGGTCCCCCGGCTCGAAGGCAGGAGTTATTGTCTCACCGACGACATAGACGTTGAAGTCGAGGTGCATGAGCCTCATTGCGAAGGCCTTTCCGACCAAACCACTCCTTCCTGCACCGTAGATGAATATCTTATTGGCTCCGATCATGGCATCGACAAAGCCCCTGACCTGCTCGAGCTTGATGCTCTCAGCAACTTGGTTGATGTGCTCCAGGATATCAGTCATGGCCTTCCTGATGGTCATCATGTACTCGCCCCAGAAGAGATCGATTATCTTCCTAGTGACGTCCTCAGGGTCCTTCGCCTTGGTTATGGCTCCGCCAACTATGATTATCGTCGCACCGAGCTCTATGACCTTCGGGATGGTCTCGAGGTTCAAGCCGCCGGCAACAGCCACAGGAACGCTGACGGCCTTGACGACTTTCTCAAGATCCTCCATTGGGCTCTTGCCCTGGACCTGCTCGTCTATGCCCGTGTGGACAAGGATGTAGTGAACGCCCATCTTCTCAAGTTCCTTGGCGCGCTTGACCTTGTCCTTAACGCCGATTAAATCCACCATGATCCGGATTCCATATCTCCTGGCGACGTCGACAGCGTCCTTGATGGTCTTGTCGTCGGCTACGCCAAGAATAGAAACAACATCAGCACCGTGCCTGGCTGCCATCTCGACTTCCAGGGCACCGGTGTCCATGGTCTTTAGGTCCGCGACGATCTTCCTGTCCGGAAAGCGCCTCTTGAGAAGCTCGACGGCGCGCATGCCTTCCTTCTTAATGAGGGGAGTTCCAACCTCAAGCCAGTGAGCGCCACCTTTAGCGGCCTTCTCAGCGATAGAAATTGCCTGCTCAATGTCAGTTAAGTCAAGGGCAACCTGGAGTATCATCTCCTCGCCTCCAAGGAGTTTTCGTTTTAATCTCAGAGGTCTACTTTTTAAAGTTTGGCGTCAAAATTTAACATGATTTTGTCGAAAGACCTTACCAAGGTTTAAAAGGGAGGAGGCCAACTCTCGAGGGGTGGAATCATGGTAACGTTCATCCCCTTCGGCGAGAAGCCTAACCGCGACGGTGTTCTCTACGTTCTGCAACTTCTTAGAAGGAACAAGCTCATAGAGGATTACATGATAGTCGAATCGAGCAGAGTCGAACTTCTGGCTGAAAGGATTCCCCAAGACAAGGCTTACATAATAGGGGATCATCTTGCCACATATGGCATTGTGGAGAAACTCAAGCCGGGCTCTCTGATAAGTCTCGACGCTCATACCGATCTGATGCACGACTACCTTGACCACGGCTCGTGGCTCGCTTATGCCCTCGAGGAGCACATCCTTAACCGGGCCGTTGTTCTTGCCCCAGTTTTGATGATCCCGACAACGGAGAGAACCCAGCTCTGGACAAGAAGGGTTAAAATCTTCCCGGCTTTGCTAAGGAGCAGGAAGGTCCGCGGGAAGTGGAGGGCATACAAAAACCTACAGACTAACTCACTCGACGAGATACTGGCTGAGACTAAGAAATATCTCGGCGATGAGATTTACCTGACCATTGACATGGACGTCCTGAAGCCGGAGTACAAGATAGCCCGCTTCCAACACGGGGAACTGAGCCTCGAGGAACTCTTGGAAATCCTTGAGGAAATAAAAAGGAGATTCAAGATAGTTGCTTTCGACATAGCCGAGGTGTCTGACAGAATAAGGCGTTCTCGCCTCGGAAAAAAAGCCTTCATTGAGGTCTTCCAGCTGCTAATGGGGTGATTGGATGGTATTGAAAGGGCCCACTGAGGAAGAAATGAGAACCGTTCTTATGCCACTGATGCTTTCCGGGGCAAAGATGCTCGACAGACACTGCTCCAAGTGTGGCTCTCCGCTCTTTGAAAAGGATGGAAGGGTTTTCTGCCCGATATGCGAACACAGGGCAAAGCAGAGGAAGGCTGAGATGGAAGGCATCGAGGAGAGGCTCATGGAGAAACTTAACGAGCTGGCAAATTCCATGCCCGAAGATCTTATCGAACTTGAAAAACACTTAAGAGTTATGGAGAAGATAATCGAACTGTTAGAGAGATACCGGAAACTGGGGGGAGGAGAATGAAGAACGTCAGGGTTATGAAGGCTCTTGAGGACGGGCCTAAAACCATCGAGGAGATAGCAGAGATCACCAAGCTCCCAAAAATGGAAGTGAGACGATATCTGCTCCGCTTCCTCGAGCAAGGTAAGGTCGAGAGTTACCAGAAAAACGGAAAACTCTTCTGGAAGATTAAAGAGAAGGACGAAAAAGAGGAAGAGTTCAAGTACGTCTGAGCCCTTCTTTTCTCTTCTGACGCAGAAAATTAACACTGGGTTGATCAGGAAAACATAGAGAAAAGAGAAAAGATATCAGGCCTTCTTGGCCTTCTCCCAGTACTCGTTGAACTTGTTCTCGAAGAGGGCCTTGACGCGGAAGTCCTTGATCCAGATCTGGGTCTCGTAGTTGAAGTACCTAGCAGCCATATCCTCAAGGGCGAAGAAGACCTCGTCGTCGCAGATGAGCATCGGAAGCTCAAGCTTGTCGATGACCTTGAGCTCAAGCTTGCCGGCCTTGTAGTAGTCGAGTATCTTTGAAGTGCTAAGCCTGTGATAGATGTTCTCGGTGACGATTATCTTGGCCTTGGCGCCGTTGTCGATGGCCTTGAGGATGTCGCTCTCGAGGTTGATGGCGATGTAGCCGTCGTCAGCCAGAAGGATCTGCTCCTTGACTTCCTCAAACATCTCCTTGGTCTTGAGGGTGGCGTTCCTTATACCCCTAACGACCCAGACCTTCTCGACGCCGTACTTAGGAATCTCGGTCTCAATAAGCGGGCTCATGAGCTCGAGGAGCTCCTCCTTCGCCTTCTTCTTGGCCTCAAGCTCCTCAGCGACGCGCTCCTGCCACTCCTCGATGAACTTCTCGAGAATGTTCTGGGGGTGAACCGGCCTGTACTTGTTGACCTTACCGGGCTGGCTTATGGCAAAACCCTTCTTCTCGAGGCTCCTGAGAACGTCATAGGTTCTTGGAGCCGGGACCTCTGAAACGCTGGCCAGCTCAGCTGAGGTAAGAACACCGAAGCCAACCAGTGCCACGTACGCTCTGGCCTCGTAGAGGTTCAACTCAAAGTGCTCCTGAAGGAGCTCAACCATCCTATCCTTAACCATCTTTACCACCACCATTTTTCCTATTTTATTGTTTGGGTTTGGCCCCATATAAATTTTTTCCACATTCTGTTAGTGCTCCCAGTTTGCACCGAAAATTATTCGGCAATGACTTCACTGGATATTATGGCCGTTGCATGTACATGCAAATCTATTACTACAAAGAGATTTTAAAATTTTTGGTTTTACTAAAGAGCAAATCTACAGCCAATAATTGAGTATCAAATGTGACAACTATAGTCAAAAATATATCATAATGTAATATTTTTGTAGAATCTACAATAATTCGTATATACATCAACCTAGAATATATTGGATTTCAAAATTTAAACCATGATTAGAAAATAGGTACAAAAATAAAACCTATAAAACGGGAGGAAAAGTTTGGTATTATCTAATGCAGACTCATTTCAAGTACTCCCGTATCTCACTGTATAGTCCCCTGAGCACTTCCTGATAGTCTGTCTTGTTCTCCTCTATCATGTCCATTATCTCCTCCAGTTCCCTTGTCTTCTCCTCGCCGACTAATTCCTTATATTTACTTATGAGATAGTGATAGACCTTGATACCCTGATCGGTTGGTACGAGCTTCTTTCTTCCACGGGTTTCTATGACGTAGTAGCGCTGGAGGAGTGTCTGAACGATTTTGGCGTAAGTCGAAGGCCTACCAATCTTGCGCTCCTTCATGAGGGCTATTATGTCTCCCTGGGTGTAGAGTGGAACCTTAGGTGCCTTCCACTTCTTTGCCTCAACGACCTTGAGACTGACTCCCTTTTCAAGTCTCGGGAGCTGCCTCATGGGAGGACTTCTGAGCTTGGTCCAGCCGTCCTCAATTACTTCCACATAACCTTCGATCTCGGCCTTTCCAACTTTTGCATCGATTATTGCCTTCTCATAGAGAACTTTTGCCGACTTCATCTGGCTTGTCATGAAGCGCTTGAATATCATGTCGTAGAGCCGGTAATGGTTCCTGGTGAGGTTCTTGGAGAGCTGGATTATGCCGTCGCGGATGAGTTGCATCAAGCGACCTGTGTCTATCGGCCGCGTTGGCCTTATGGCCTCGTGGGTTCCCTCCTCCCCCCACGGTCTCGGCCTGAAGTACTCCTCGCCAACTTCCTGGGTGATGTATTCCTTGGCAACCTCAATTCCCGTGTTGCTGACGTGGGTTGAGTCTGTTCTGTGGTATGTGATAAGACCGAGCTCGAAGAGATCCTGAGCGAGGCGCATCGTCTCAGAGGCAGAGAGCTTGAGGAATGTTGACGCATCCTTGAGCATGGCATCGGTTGTGTACGGTGGAGCAGGATTCAGCTCGCGCTCCTCGAGGCTTACATCTTCAACGAGAACCTCTTCCGGCGGTTCAACTTCTTTTGCATCTTTGCCGAGTTCGATTGTTACACTGAGCTCGTTCTCGAGGGTCAAACCAAGGAAGTAAGTTTCGCTTTCCGTGAACTCCTTATAACGCTCGATTATCCACCCAAGAACAGGAGTCTGAACCCTTCCGGCAGAGAGGTTGCGGTTCTCGAAGACCCTCTGGAGTTCCTGGCTCAGCTCGAAGCCTATCCACCTGTCCTCTATGCGTCTCACAAGCTGGGCATTGACGCGGCCCTCGTTTACCTCGCGCGCCTCTTCAATTGCCCTAAGTATGGCTGGCCTCGTAACCTCGTGGAACTCTATGCGCTTGATATTGGGTGTATAGGGCGAGAGAACGTTCCTGATATCCCAGGCTATTTTCTCTCCCTCGGTATCTGGGTCCGTGGCGATTAGTATCTCGTCAACCTCCTGGGCAATCTCGCGCATCGCCTTCACATTCTCCAGGGCATCGCGGACGTTGGTCGAGCCGCAGCGAGGACAGATGCCTTTCTCCTCCCAGTCAACGAACTGATGTCCACAGTCGCGGCAGCGCTTGATGGTGTCGTAAACCGGGATGAACTTGAGCATGTCATCTTTTTCCTCAATCAGAACGCCGTGGTAGCCTTCGTTCGTAACGAGGTCGAACATGTGCCCACCGCTGGCCAGAATGGTGAGCATTCTGTTGCCTATGCTCACCTCGTAGGCCACCAAATCTCCAATGCGCCTCTTACTGGGCTGGCCGAAGAAGTTGGCTATCGTCCTTGCCTTGTTAGGACTCTCGACAATCATGAGGGCCGACTTAACGAGGTCTTTAACCTTGGCGCTTATCTTGCCCTCCATGACGAGCCTGACCTTCTCCCTGTCCTCGTCTATCTGCCTGAGGATTTCATCGAGGTTCAGCTCCTCAAAGGGAGTCATCTTGAACTCCGTGAAGCGCCAGCGCATCTGCCTCACTAAGCCGTTGAAGACTTTCTCGTTGTCCACTATGAGGACGCTGAGACCCTTGGTAATTCCACCCGCAAAGAGTCTGCTGGTCCTTCCAGTTGCCTGTATGTAAGTTCTCACGTCGGGAATCTCGATGTACCACTTCCCACCCTCTTCCTTCAGGCTTATGAACGGATCTTCGGCAAGCTTCCTGAGAACTTCTTCGTCGCGAAGAACCTTCCTCAGAAACTCCACCAGCTCGCGGAAGACGTTGAGAACGTGGTTGTGGAAGGAGTTGTCTATCGGAAGGCCTTCGGCCAAAGCTTCCTCAATCTTGAGGAGCTCGAACTGAGGGATGTTCCTTATGAGCCTTCTAAGTCTCGCGTGGAGCTTTTCTGCTTCTCTCCTCTGCTCGTCATTCAGAAAGTCCATCACCTCTGTCAGCAGACCAAGCGCACGGTAGATGGTCGGCCTCTCAAGGTCTATTGAGAAGCGGAACTTCGGAACGCCTGTGAAAACCGCGTAACGTATGAGATGTGGCATATCAAGACCCCTAACGAGGGAGCCGTAGTATGTGGCCGAGCCGATGAGGTAGTCAGCCTCGCCTTTCTCAAACCTCTCTATCGCCTTCTTGTTCTTTGAAGAGACCAGCTCGATGCGGAAGCCCTTCCCCCTTAGATAGTTCACCAGCTCCTCGGCGTAGGCCAGTCCCTGGTCAATGGGTGTGAAAATGATTCCACCCTTTCCGAGCCGGGTTAGGAGTTCCTCAACGTGTTCCTTGATGTCCTTGGTAGGCATCAGATAACTATCCACAACATTTCTCAAAGCTGAACGGCCGCTTCCGACCTCAAAGCCGAGCAGCTCGCGGTAGAGCTTTATTCTATCACCGCGGGCGCTTCCGGTGGCTGATGCTATGATCATTATGCCGACGCCGTTCTTCTCTTTAAACTCCTCGATCTCGCGCTGGAGCTTTTCAATCTCCCTATTGAGCTCCTTCAAGCGTTCGTCTCTATCCTCAGCACGGCCGTTGATGTATTTGGCCATGCTCTTCTTGAGTCTTATTATCTCCCAAGCCTTGTTAATTACCTCCTCCGTGAAGCCCAGAAGGAGGAGCGAGCGGTCTATGTTCTTGCTCGCCTTTAGGAAGGCATCGACGTCGTCAACGAATATGAAGTCGAAGCGCCTGCCTTTGAGCTTCTCGTCGAAGTTCCTTGCAAGCCATTGAGCGCTTGTTACGAGTATCTGGTAGTCCTCATTCTCGATTTTAGCCAGCATTTCTTCCTTTTCCTTCTTCCGTAGGTTGCCGTGATAGTAGGCGAGGTTGATTTGGACGCCTGATTTCTCAGCTATTGCCTGGATTTTCTTGACAGTCTGGATGACGAGCGGGGTAGTCGGAACCACTATGTAGCTCTTCTTGCCCCTGGTGGCGTGCCAGAGGGCCATGAAAGCGCCAAAGGTGCTCTTGCCCATTCCAGTCGGAGCTATTATCGAGAAGCTCCTTCCTTTGAGGAGCCTCTTGACCCACGTCCTTTGGGCGCTCCAGAAGGTGAAGCCGGTTGCATTCTCGAAGAATGCTTCGACTTCCCTCACACCACTTTCAAGTTCGTATATTCTCTCCCACTCCTTAAGCGTGCCCTTCAGCTGAAGGGCATTTCTTACGGCAGTTATGAGCTCAAAATAAGAGTCAGCGTGAGCGGTTTCGTCGAGACACTCATTACAGGGATTCTTCAGACAGAGCCTCTCGTCCGAGATTCTACCGAGGCAGTTTGGGCACATCTCCCGATAAACGGCCTTCATTTTCCCACCCTCTAAGTCTCTATTTGGTGTTTGGGGGATTTATAAGGCTTTTTAGAGACCGGCCTCAAGCTCCCTCAGCTCATCCTCCAGCTTTAAAGCGAGTTCATAATCGCTGAAGATGTGCCTGTACTCGTCGAGAACCTCCTCGAGGACGTGAAGGGCTTCGGCCCGTTTGGTAATTCCTACGAGCTTCAGTGCCCTCCGGAAGAGCCTTGCCACCTCACTGCCGCTCTCATCGGTGCTCATGGCGAAGCGGAGCTCCTTCAAAGTAACGTCGAGGGCCAGCTCGGGGACTTCGGCGAGGAACTCCATCGCCACCGCCTCGGGGTAGAGTTCGGCGTGCTTTTCCAGGGCTTCAAAGTAGAAGCCGTTCTCATAGGCCTTCAGCGTGGCAGCGACGTGTTTGCAGTCCCCTCCGAGAGGGCAGGTGCAACGGTTTTCGCCGGTTGAGAGGGTGAGTTCAGCGTAATAGGGATAAGTACCGAGAACCTTGGAGAAGAGAGTATCCCCCTGTTTAACCACCCAGAGAACCTTTCCAGCTTTGTAATATCGCTCCCCTTTCTTAAGGGTCTTTTCTTCCATGTTCACCACTTCTTAATGTGGTAATTGTTGGCAGTTTTAAGCCTTTCGACCGCAACTGTTTTATCCCTTCGCGAGGAGTAAATATGGTGGTGAGTTATGGACGTTTTTGAACTTGCAAGGAAGTATCACGACGAGCTGGGCATAAAAGATCCCAGTATGGCCACAATGGCTGCGGAGCTGTTCGATGAGCTTGGACTGAAGATGGTGGAGTTCCTCAAGGAGGAAGGCTACGCCCTCGTTGGGACTAAGTTCATAGACTACGACAAGGGCCTCGTGCTGGACGTGACAAAAGGAGAAAAGAGGTTCGAGATAACGCTGAGGAAGTCCTAATAGCGGCTCTCATAGTCAAAGGTTATCTCTTTCCTTTCTCCCGGCTTCAGCGTAACCTTGAACTCGACGTAGTTGGCCCTTTCGCTTATCGGCTCGATGCTCGAGCTGATTATCTTGCCCCACTTGTAGTGCCTAGCTATTATGGTTTTCGTCTTTTCCCCGAAGTTCTCGAGCGTGACCTTCACCTTGTAATAGTAGTAGCTCTCTGCGTGCCTCTCCTCGAGGAGAACGGTGCTTCCCTTCAGGTTGTAGTCCCTGCCGATCCCTATTCTGAGCATGTCGCCCTCAGGCGTGTGCTCTATCATTCTCTCACCTATCAAGAGCGTCCCGTCTTCGGTCTCCCTGTAAATCTCAACGACTCCAGCCGGAAGAACGTCATCCGTCTTAAAGGAGATTGACCCGTAAACTGCACTCTTTCCACCGTAGGTGTAGCTCTCGTAGAGGTACTCCCTCTCAAAGGGGGCCTCGAAGCTGATGTACGGGAAGACCATTTTGCTCGAAGGGCTCAGGTCGACTATACCGAGCTTGTACAGATAAAATGCCTCTATCTTCTCCGGTTCGCCCGGCTCTACAACACCAATCTCAGCCTTTTCGTAGAGAACCCTCGGCTGCAGGAAGGGCCTGCTGATAAAGCTGAACATCACCGGCAACGAGGAGAACCCTCGCACCCTCAAAAGCCTAGGCAGTGGGGTTGTCTATCACGATATAGCCGTAGAGCTTGGCGGTATCCCCAATGTAGAGCTTGTAGCGAGAGGACCAGCTAATGTTTGTCACACGGTATATTACGTCGAAGCGGTACTTGCCGGCTGCATCAGCCTGAATAGCAGCATAAACGCTCAAGGCCCCCCAGGTCTCAGCTTTGAAGTAAACCACCTCGTTCGGGTTAATAAGGTAGTATGCATCGCCCTGAATGGCAAGCTTGCCGTTCTTGATGCCAAGGAACTTTCCGGTAACGGTATCGCCGCTCCCCAGCTTGACCTCAACATCGCTTCCAACGTTGGCGCTGTAAACGTCTCCAGTGGAGCTCTTACTGAAAATCCCTAGGACTCTAACTCCCTCGTCGAGAGGCCTTATCGTGACCTCTGCTATGTTCAGCCCGGCCGGTTCCTCAAGGGGAACATCGTTAATCCCCTCATTCAGGTCGAGCTCAATGGTCTCTTCAATAACCCCAATCCGGACAGAATTGTAGAGGACAACCGTGGTGTTGGCATCCATGGCCTTCTCCCCCTGAAACGAGAAAACCGCCAGAATCAGAATTAAAATTCCTCCGAGTCCAGCGATCATTTTTCTATTCATCGCAATCACCTATATCCCTTTCGGCAGCATAGTATTTATACCCCGGTTATCGCTTCAAACCGAGCCGATAACGAAAGGTTGGCAAATGGAAACCCTTTTAACTCTCCCGAGAGATTCACAACTGTCAAGCTGATGAGGTGATTGGTATGGACAGGATTGCAAAGGCTAGGGAGATAATCGAGAAGGCGAAGGCTGAAAACAGGCAGCTCGTCGAGCCGGAAGCCAAGGAGATACTCAAGCTCTACGGTGTCCCCGTTCCGGACTTCAAAGTCGCCACCAACGAGGAGGAGGCCGTTCAGTTCGCAAGGGAAATCGGCTATCCGGTCGTTATGAAGATCGTTTCTCCGCAGATCATCCACAAGAGCGACGCGGGTGGAGTTAAGGTCAACATCAAGAACGATGAGGAGGCCAGACAGGCCTTCAGAACCATCATGGAGAACGCTAAGAACTACAAGCCGGACGCCGACCTCTGGGGCGTCATCGTCTACAAGATGCTCCCGCTCGGCAAGGAGGTCATCGTCGGTATGATCCGCGACCCACAGTTCGGTCCGGCCATCATGTTCGGTCTCGGTGGAATTTTTGTTGAGATCCTTAAGGATGTCAGCTTCCGTGTTGCCCCGATAACCAAGGAGGAAGCCCTCGACATGATAAAGGAGATCAAGGCTTACCCGATCCTCGCCGGAGCCCGTGGTGAGAAGCCGGTGGACATCGATACTCTCGCGGACATAATCGTCAAGGTCGGCGAGCTCGCCCTTGAGCTTCCGGAGATCAAGGAGCTCGACATCAACCCGATCTTCGCCTACGAGGACAGCGCGGTTGCCGTTGACGCGAGGATGCTTCTCTGAGCTTTCGGCCCTTTTCCTCTATTACTCATGTTTTGTTTGAGTGGAAGAGTTTTCGGTGAACTTCTCTTTGTACTCCAAACCGTGAGAAAAAGTTATAAGGTTTGAAGTCGTATCTTTCCGTGCGTCTGTATATTTTATTGTACCAATGGATGAGGTGATACCGTGCGCTTTGCAATAAGACTCCGCCCGGAGAATGAACCGTTCCGAATACCCTTCAACCACCAGCACAAGCTCCAAGGTTTGATATACAGGCGCATCCAGCGCGTAAACCCTGACCTCAGCCTACGTCTCCACGCCCCCAAGGTTCCGAAGCTGTTCACGTATTCTCTCTTCATGGCAGAAAGGCGCGAGCTGGCTGAGGACAAGAGCTCTCTGCTGGGCTACAAGCGTGGCTTTTTCTACTTCTCGACGCCCATCGCCGAGATTGCTGAAGCCTTCATCGGCGGCCTGCTCCAGAATCCTGAGGTAGAACTCTGGGGCGAGAAGTTCACGGTCGAGGAAGTCCAAGCTCTCGCCGAGCCGCGAAAGCTGAGTGGAAAGAAGTTCGTAACCCTCTCACCGATAGCCGTGACAACCAAGAGGATCCAGTTCGGGAAGCCGAGGAGCTATGACCTCAGTCCAGCAGAGCCAGAGTTCTACGAGCGAATCAAAGAGAACCTGCGCGAGAAGTATGTTCTCCTTCACGGCGGTAGGCCACCGGAAGAGTTCGAGATGAAGGTCCTCAACGCCAAGCCCAAGCGCTTCGAGGTCAAGCCAGGCATCTTCCAGATCGCGTGGCATCTCGTCTTCAGGGCCTACGGCGACGAGGGTCTGCTGAGGGTTGGCTACCAGGCCGGCTTCGGAGAGAAGAACTCGATCGGATTTGGGATGGTGAAGGTTGATGGAAAGCGGGGAGGAGCTTAAGTTTACAGGTAACTGGTTCATTGATGCGGGGATTTTGGGTTTTGTTAATCTGATGGAGGAAGTCTATGGGTGGGACTTGGAAGAACTTCAGAGAAGGATTAAGGAAGAGCCGGAGAAGGTATACTATGGATATTTTCCGCTGGCTTATTTTTACAAGCTGTCCGGATCCAAGAAAAGAGATGTGAGGATAAAAGCCCTCCAAGCAATAGAACAATCAGCGGAACAGGGCAAGGAATTATTAGAAAAGGTTTGGTGGAACTTTATTGTTGAAGCATTCAAAGACAAATGGGTAACGTGGAAGCTAGGAAAGATGCATGAAAAGGAAATCTTGGACGACAAAAAAGGAAAACTAAAGCCAGAGTACAATGACGAAAAGTATAGAGAACTCATCAGGAGACGAGAGGAAGCCCTTAATAAACTCAAGGAATGTGAGGGTTTCATCCAATCAATTCTTGGAAAGCGAAAGAAATTTTTTGAAAAAGGTAAGCACAAGTTTACACTTGAAGACCTCGAATCCACAGGGGATACAATATTACAATACCGCGAAAAACCCGATGATTGCCTGAGATTGATAGAGGAAGTTCTAAAGATACACAAAGAACTCAAAGAGTATCTTGAAAGCCTTTGGGAGAGCGTTAGAGTTAATCAAGGTGTTCCAGCAGATAAATCTCGGTTCTTTAGAATTCCTGTAGACAGTGGATTCTATAAAAATTATCTATTTTTCAATTATAGCAGGGGAATATTAGAGCAGCTTGAAGACACATGGAATCTCATTAAGGGAAACGCTGAATATTCAGAGTACTTATCTAAGATTGACAAAACACTCAGTAAGTTTTTACCGTCGGATTCAGAGTTCCCAAATATCTCCTATACTCCATTAAGAGTAGTACCTCTACTGGAGCATCTTCCACATCTATTCGTTTACCTACTTAACTTTCTAAATGCATTCACCTTTGTGCCCTCTGTTGGATACGTCTTTTTCTATAGTGGAGATCTTGAGTTTACGTACTATGTCAACAAAAAGCTCAAGACGTTTGTAGAACAAGCCTCAAAAGAAGATAACAAAAACATCAATATGTTCAAGGTAACATGGCAAGTTGTTATTGATGTTCTTGTGGACTATAAATCAAAATGGGCTCTGGAGAATATGTACCTTGTCCAGTATCGTAAGGTTCAGCAACAGGACTTAATTGGAGTCAAATACATAGGCATCCCTAAGCTTCATGCTTCCATACTCCTTGACGACCAAATCCGAGAAGCTCTCAATACTTCGCTATCAGTTAATGGCTCCAAGGTCTGGCCTTTAGAAGAATTCTTGAGGCAAAGACCACTTTATCCAGTTATAACAAAGCACGTGTGGAATGGCATAAAGAACAATGGTTCTATTAGGTGGAGGGCCAGTCTCTACGCTCTCGCTATAGACGCAAAACTCAAGAGTATTGGCAATGACTCCGGGATCTTCGGTGATTTCTTCTTCAAGCGCCCAACTAGAGCAGTTGTGGAAGTGAAAGAATATTACCAAGACATGAGCCAAAGTGCATGGAGCATTCGTAAGGCTATCAGCGAAAAGAACATTATTCACCCTCTATTTTCAGCATTAAGAAGACACAACAGAAATGCCTTTGTGAATATCCTGCTAAAGGCACTCCTTCAGGCAAATGATAAAAAGAGTGCATCATGGGTTAACAGCTATATTTTCAGACGCATCCTCAATAACGACTCGTCTTGGGAAGACTTCGCTTTAGCTCTTGTTGTTGGCCTTGCTGGAGGCGGTGAGGATGTCAGTTCCGGTGGAGAACCCGAAGAATGAGGAAGTTAGGAAATTGAGTCCCTCAAAGCTAAAGAAAATCCGGGAGTTAAGCTCGAAAACTCTGGGCAAAGCCGGCTCAGATAACTACCGTCAGAAGCTCGTTTTCGATTTGCTTAACGCGGTGAAGGCAAAGGATCAGGACAGGTTCCTCTGGATCCTTCTGAGAGCCCTTAATGCCCACATCAAAGACAACCCAGAAGCCAAAAGGCTTGCCAGCCTGCTCGGAGAAGCCTTTCTTTCTTCGGAGGCGGATTTTGAGAAGGTTGCGTACTCCGTTATACTCGGCATAATGTCCGGAGGTGAAAACTAATGGGAAGGTTCCTCGTTATGGACGTGGTCTTTTATGGAAGCTCCCTCAACTACGACCAGGGAAGCGGGAACTATCAAGAGCTCAAGAAAATAACCCGCTGGGATGGGAGGCAGTACACGCTTGTGAGCAGGTACGCACTTAGGTACAGCCTACTTGAAACCGGGAAAAAGCTCGGTCTCTGGGAGGTGGCCGGAGGAGAGAAGCTCCACTGGGCAGGTAGCGGAGACAACACCGTGATACAGCCTGCTACTGACTTACTCCTCACAGGAGAGATACTCCTCTACCCGGAGTTTGATCTCTTTGGATACCTCATAACATCTACAACACCCCAGAACTTCAGGGGTGCTCCTGCTAAGCTAAGCCATGCTATCTCGATGACTCCCTTTAACTACGATACTCTCTTCAATGCAAACCTCGGAATGGCCAACAGAATGAGAAAAATACACGGGGAAATGAAGCCGAATCCGTTCACGGCAGAAGAGCACGAGACGTTCTACCTCTACTCCCTGGTTGTTGACATAGACGAAGTAGGAAAGCTTGACGTCTTCATAACTCTGGGGAGTGATGTCACGCTTGGCAGGGACGACAATGGAAAGGAGATCAAAGCAAAAATCGAAGACGTTGTGTCCGAAGACAACAGGGTTAAGTTCATCCTCAAGGTTGGAAAGTCCAAAAAAGAACTCGTCCAGGATGAGAGAGTAAAGCTTGAGGCCTTTGAAAAAATCAACAACAAACTCGTCCACATCAGGTACTCGCTACCTCCAGAAGAGAAGAGAAAGCGCGTAGAGAAGCTCATCAAGGGAGTGCTAAGTTTAAAACGTTCAATCAAGGGCAGAGAAGAAGACCTTAGGCCAAGACTCCTTGTTCTTGGGATTTATAAGGATACCCCATATCAGACGTTCAAGGACAGAATCCAGCTTCTCGACGAGTACAGCGAGGAAGAGTACGACGAAATCGAGGAACGCGAGGAGAATGGGAAGAAGGTAGTCAGGATAAAGCACGTAGTCTCAAAGAGCAAGAAGCCAATGTTCCAGATAGTGGGTCTTCCAAAGGATATTAATGTAGCTGAACTCAATGAGTCTGGGGTCCTGTCGGCGATTGAAAAGCTCCTCCAAAACGGAGAAAAGCTCTCAGAGGTGAAGGTTTTCAAAGACCCGAGCATAGAAGTAAGGCTCAAGTGATGGCCATGGCCGAGAAAACGCTGTTCATAGAGTTATTCCAGCCCTTCGCTCAGTATCGCAACCCCTTTACCTTTTATTATGCCCAGACTTACCCGTTGCCACCAAAGTCAACGATAATCGGCATGCTCCAAAACGCTCTTAACGACTGGTATGGTCTTGAGCACGGCCTTGAAACTTGGTGGGATCTAAAGGTCAGCGTTCACGGCGGTTTTGAGAGCGTTTTTTGGAACTACCAGCAACTGATAAAGGCAACAAAAACAGGAATATCACTCGTCCGCTTCAGGGGAAAACCCACACTGTGGAACCAAAACCTCCCCCTCTACGGCTTCTCCATAACCTCTCAGAGAAGTCCCGTTTTGCAGCAGGAGCTCTTCAACGGCTGGATTTACCTCCTTCTAAAGGGAGAAGAGAGCTTACTGAACGAGATAAAAGAAGCCCTTAAGCAGCCAAGGAAGGTGTTGTCCCTCGGCAGGAGCGAGGACGTTGTCTTCATAAGAAACGTTAAGTTCGTTGAAGGAAAAGAAAAACGGGCGAGAGAAGTCGCCTTTAAGATTCCAACGTACGTTGCTACTCCAATAGAACATTTGCAGAAGAAAGAGTATCCAACATATTCAATCCCCATTAAGGTTGTTTTCAAGAACGGGGACAGGCCTGTAAAGCACAAGGCAGAGATAAACACCAATACATTCAGAGACGTTGAGTTCAAATCTGTAATCTACGTTGGTGCCTGGACGTTCCTGAAGTTCAAAGAGAAAGTAAAGCTTGAAGAGTATTCAATCGAAGGAAAGACACTCAAGGTTGTTACCGATGGGAGTGCGAGCGGGTGGTTGTGATGTCTCAGGTTACAATAGACGAGTTTCTCAAGAGAGAAAATAAAAATCTGGAAGAAAATGCTACCACTAAGCTGTTCCGTCTTCTCAAGGCAAAAAGTGGCGATAAAGATGCTCTCTTGATTGACCATGTGAACACCGCATTGAGAAGATGTGCCGAGCTGTATAAATTCATTGAACGTCTTGGAAGTGCGATAACCTATGAACCTCTCAGAGATACAGAAAAAAGGAACGTGTTCTTCAAAGGGCTCGCAAAGGCAATAATCCTCCATGACCTCGGCAAGATAAACCTTGACTTCCAGAGGAGAGTCTACGGAAAAGAGTTTCCAGAAGAACTTAAGGAACTTCTCGAGGGAAGTGGAAACATAAAAGCTCGACATGAGATTCTCTCCATTCTTTGGAGTGCAGGGCTTCTTGGGGGCATAGATGAGGAAGCAAAGATAAGGGCGGCAGTTCTTATCCATCACTACAACGAGTTCTTCTTCGGTGACAAGGAGTTCTCGCACATAGTCGAACTTTACCCTGAGGACGTTGAGAAGTATCTTGACTTTTTGACATCGAAGCGTAAAGAGCTTGAGAGATTTTTGCAGGACTACCTCACAGCCATAAAGCAGCAATTTGACGAAGACTTCATCCAGGAGGCAGTAGCTGAGATAAAACCCGATTTCTCTCACATAGAGGCACTAAAGGAGAAAGTGGAAACGTGGGATGATGACCTTTCAGAGAGCGTTCCAATCTACAATCCTGAGGGACTTGACATTGACTTCCTCGTTTTCCTCGGCATGCTTAGGAGATGCGACTATTCTGCGAGCGGGGACTTTCCTATTGAGACCGTGCTCGACATTTCAAAGGTCTTTGAGGACGTTGAGGAGAGGATCAGGGAAAGAATTGAGAAGAAGCTGAGGAAGACAGGACTCACTCTCGAAGAACTCTGGCAGAAGAAGCTGCTCAATAGAAAGGATTCGGACTACCTCGTCGTCGTTGCACCCACAGGATCTGGAAAGACCGAACTTGGCGTTCTCTGGGCAAAGAGCAGAGGCAAGCTCGTTTACACGCTCCCGCTCAGGGTTGCACTCAACGACCTCTACAAGAGGCTTTCAGAGGAGTACTTTGATGATGAATCTGTGGGCTTGCTTCACTCGACGGCATTCATGGAATACGTCGAAGGTGCCGGAAACGACATCGAGGTTGAGAAGAAGGTGAACTCCGCTGGGCTTTTGGCAATGCCTGTGATGCTCTCGACGCCCGATCAGGTGTTCCTGACTTCCCTAAATTACTACGGCTCCGATAAGGTTGTCTCAGTTTATCCTGAATCAGCCATAGTCGTGGATGAGGTTCAAACTTACACTCCAGAAATGGCGGCGATCTTTCTGAAGACACTTCAACTCATAAAAGAAGCTAAGGGAAAAGTGCTTGTAATTACCGCAACGCTGCCACCACACATAGGACATTTTCTCGAAAAAGAGGGCTTTGAAATCGTCGATGTCCTTGAAGAGGCAAGAAAACACGGGCTTAACGTCAAGAATCTCCATCTGAAAAGGCATTGCGTCAAACTCGTTGAGGGGAGTCTCTTCCGCTACTCCAAAGAGGGTGTTAGCTTTGATGGTTTTCAGGAGGTTCTCTTGGCTATCAAGGATTTTGAAGAACATGAGTTTAGAAGCGTCCTGATAGTACTTAACAACGTCAAAAAGGCAGTAGAAGCCTACAGGGAGCTCTCTGAGAAACTGAACGGGTGGAGTGTACACCTTCTCCACTCCCGCCTGCCGGAGAAGAGGAAGTCCGAAGTAATTCTCGAACTCAAATCGAGGCTCAATGCCGGAGAAAGGATCATCCTAGTGGCAACTCAAGTCGTTGAGGCATCGGTGGACTTGGACTTTGATGCCATGATAACCGAAATCTCGCCGATAGACAGCCAAGTGCAGAGATGGGGAAGGGTTTACAGAAATAGGGATACTGACTATGCCATAAACTCACCCAATATTATTGTATTCTCTGGCGTTGATAGAGGGACAAGTGCAGTTTACGGCCAGGGAATCGGCAGAGAAGTCTTACAAAAAACCGCGAAGATAATCAAATCGCTCGAAGGAAAAACCATTAACTACGAAGCCGAGAGGAACGCGATAAACGAGGTTTACAGTGGAGGAATCCTTGATGAGTATACAAGGCAAATTAAAGAGCTCCTTGGAAAGCTCGACTACTTTACACTCGAAAAGAAGACTGAGGCTCAGAGGGTCTTCCGTCAGATGGGCGGCATTTACTTTGTAATTCCGCAGCTGATGGTATGGTACGGCAAGAAATACGGCGATGAAACTGCAAAGGTTTTTGGTGAGGTTCTCTCAGAATCTCGCAACTGGAGCAAGAGTTGGGCAGAGATTCGAGATCTTATTTCAAAAGAACTCAACGGCCAAAAACCTAACAAATGGGAACTCAGGAAACTCCTCCAAGAGTTCTCCGTAAGTGTTCCGGTGTGGACAGTGCTCAAAAACGCTCGCCTTTTGAACGCCATTAAAGGCAGAAGCTTCAAGGGGTTCCCAGTTCTCAGAAACCTGGATGAGGGACAACTCGAAATCCTCTGGGAACATGGAATAGACGCGGTTTTCGGAGAGGACATGGATGCTGAGGACATCTTGTAAGCTTGTTTTTACACCTTTTTGTGTAGCAAAATTACACCAAAAACAGACTCATCAAAAAGTGTAGCGGGCGTTACACCTGTGGGTTTAGTTCTTTGGAGGCCGTCCTATGCCCCCTGAATATCCCCACGACGAACTCCTCATCCGCGGCACCGAGATAAACTACCTCTTCATCTGCCCCACCAAGCTCTGGTACTTCGCTAAGGGCATCACGATGGAGCAGGAGAGTGAGTGGGTTGACCTTGGTAAATTCCTCCACGAGCGGCGCTATGGCAGCGAGGAGAAGGAAGTTCAGATTGGGAGCATAAAGATAGACTTCATCCGCAGGGGCAACATCATAGAAGTCCATGAGGTCAAAAAAAGCAAATCCATGGAGAAAGCTCACGAGATGCAGGCGCTGTACTACCTTTATTACCTCAAGCAGCACGGCATCAAAGCGAAGGCGGTTCTCCACTACCCGCAACTTAGGGAGACGAAGGAGGTAACACTCGAGGGCCGCGAGAAAGAAGTCGAGGGGGCAATCAGGGAAGTTGAGAGGATAAAATCACTTCCGAGACCTCCAGAGCCAGCGAAGACCAGGAAGTGCAAGAAGTGCGCGTATTATGAGCTGTGCTGGGTCTGAGGCGATAGTAGAAACTCTAATATAGTAGGATATTAAAAGTACTACTGGAGGAGTGATACTATGCCGGTGACTAAAGTGACCCGAAACTACCAGATAACGCTTCCCGCGGAGATTAGGAAGGCGCTTGGGATTAAGGAGGGGGAGTTGCTTGAGGTGGAGCTCGAAGGAGAGAGGATAGTGATAAAACGCTTCAAAAGAGAACGCCCGACCCTCAAACTCGGCAGACCGATCACCCCAGAGGAAATCGAAAAAGCCATCGAGGAGGGCATGGAGGAATGCATGCAGTGATTGATACCAACGTTTTGATTTATGATACCTTCTCGGATAATCCCTTTCATGAGAATGCCCGAGGACTTCTGGAGTCGCTTGACAGATGGTACATTCCCGCGCTTGTACTCCAAGAGTATCTCTGGTTCTTCAAGAAGGAGAAGAAGCCCCTTCAGACCGCCAAGGAAATGATCGAATGGTACGTTTCTGACCCGAGATTCCGGGGCCTGGAGATGAGCCACGAAATCATAATGCAAGCCCTCAAGATACTTTGGGACTACAACCGCTCCTTAAGCCACATCAACGATGCTATAATTCTTTCCCATGCTGTTTTAAAGGAGTTTCCACTCGCCACTTTTGATATCAAACTAAGAAAGCTGGCCCAAAAGGTTGGTGTCAAAGTTTTACCTGCAGACAAAGGGTGATCCCATGAGAAAGCGCTCCATCACCCTGCTCTCCGATGGGACCCTCTTCCGGAAGGAGAACACCCTATACTTTGAGAGCGGGGGCGAGAAAAAGCCCTTCGCCGTTGAGGGCATCTACGACATCTACATCTACGGCCACGTGAACATAACATCCCAGGCTCTGCATTTCCTCGCTCAGAAAGGAATAGCCGTCCACTTCTTCAACCACTACGGCTACTACGACGGGAGCTTTTACCCGAAGGAGAAGCTTCACTCGGGCGACCTGGTTATCAGGCAGGCAGAGCACTACCTCGACGAGGAGAAGAGGCTTAAGCTGGCAAAGCTCTTCGTCATCGGTAGTGCCAGGAACATGGAGCGCAACCTGAAGCGCTGGAAGGTCGGGGGAGACTTCCCCAAGTTGCTGTCTGAACTCTTGGAGGAGCTGGAAGAGGCCAGGAAGATAACCGACGTCATGAACGTCGAGGCGAGGATAAGGCAGGAGTACTACGCCCGCTGGGACGAACACCTGCCCGATGGCTTCAAAATAGTGAAGCGCACGAGGAGGCCGCCTCAGAACGAGATGAACGCACTGATAAACTTCCTGAACTCAAGGCTCTACGCGACTATAGTGAGCGAGCTCTATAACACCCAGTTAGTTCCAACCGTGAGCTACCTCCATGAACCGGGAGAGCGCCGCTTCTCACTGGCACTCGATCTGAGCGAGATATTCAAGCCGGCGATAGTTGACAGGATAGCCAACCGTCTCATCAAGCAGGGAATCATCAGGAAGGAACACTTCCGGGAGGGGCTGAACGGCATCCTGCTCACCAAGGAGGGCATGAGGAAGGTCGTGGAGGTTTACAACAAGGAGATGAGAACCAGCGTGAAGCATCCGAAGCTGAAGAAGAACGTAACAAAGCAGCGTTTGATCAGGCTCGAGGCTTACAAGCTGATAAGACATCTCGTGGGCATTGCTGAATACGAGCCGCTGGTAGCGTGGTTCTGAGGTGGATGAGATGGGGTATCCCGAAGAGATTGAGGAGTTTAACGAGAGGATTCGGAACGCGATAGTGGGAAAGACCCCTGAGCGGAAGATATGGGTGACATCTCTAAGCTACTGCCTGAGAAAGGCTGCACTTTCCATCTACCTGGGCACATTCAAGTACGAGAGGACGGGCGAAATGCTCGTGGGGAGTGTTCTCCATGAATGGCTCGGCAATGCGCTCAGTAGCGAAGACATAGAGTTTGAGGTTACCGTTGAGTATCCCCTAGAGGACGGATGGAAGCTCGTAGGCAGGGTGGACGCAGTAAAGGGGAATTATCCACTTGAGTTCAAGTTCAAAGGATTCAACGGAGAGGACGAGAGCAGTCCAAAGACACCGGACGAGATGAACGAACCCCCAAAGCTTGCAAAGGAGCAGCTCAACGCATATCTTAACATGATGGACAAGAAACTGGGCTACATCTATGTCTTTGACCGAAATGGTCTAAGCTTCAAGCCGTTCCCCGTAGAAAGGGACAAAAAGGCCTTTCAAAGGATACTCAGAAGGGCCAAGGCGGTTATTGAAGGTGTGAGGCAGCTCGAATCCGGCAGTTTCCCAGAGTGGATAAAGCCCCGCTACGGAAAGCGGGAATGTGGAGGATGCCTCTTTAGACCCATATGTGAGGCCGTTGAGTCTAAATGATGTCCTCCAGAGGGTTCTTTTCCATTCCCAGCACTTCCCTTTTTGGCATCGAACGGAGCTTGTAAATGACCACGGAGTCTTCGTCTTCATCAATCAGATCGAGCAGACCGGCTTTTATGCGCTCGAACTCGGCGAGGGTTACCTCACCCTCGAAGACGCTGTTCTGAACCCAGTGGAGATGCCGGCGTAGGAACTTCTTGACTTTGTTCACCCGTTCAACGGCCACATCGTAGACGATGACCACGTACATGGGCCCACCTAAAAGAAATACTGAATAAGGTCTTTTAGGGATTTTGGAAGGCAGTATCAAGTTTGGAGGGGCACATTTTGGAACTGGCGTACTCTGAGGATTTAAAAGGAAAAACATGGCACTGTCGTCGGATGGGAAGTCTTTAGTAACATAAAGTAATTATAAAACTTAATGTTGCATCAAAGACATTTGATGTAACGAAATTTTTTCTAAAAGTTAAGATGAAACTTCATGGGCCTCCAAAAAGTCAGCAACCTGTTTAAACTCGGCGTTTTTATAACCCAAAGGGTCGAATTGCTCGTTAAGTCAATCACAGCGATCTCTATCCTCTGGAACTTACAATGATTACTACACACAACACCAGAAAGACGTCTTGGAGCTTTCTATTCTCCAATTGATCATTTTAATCCGGAGATTTCCACGGCCATATAGATACGCATTAGCAGACCTCCGGAGAAAGGCTTATAAAAACTAAGCTCTCATAATCTTTTGTTAGGCAGAAGAAGGAAAAAGCCGCCCTGTTGCAATAAGACTCTAGGAGAATTGAAAGAAAGCATATCTTCCATACCCATAGTGCCGACCTCCTGTTGCAATAAGACTCTAGGAGAATTGAAAGAGCCCGTACTGTCTTTTTGGCTGGTCTATGAAGCGAGCGTTGCAATAAGACTCTAGGAGAATTGAAAGTGCTGCCAAGCAAGCAGAGGGTCGACCCTCTCCTCCTACGTTGCAATAAGACTCTAGGAGAATTGAAAGAGGCCTTGGAAAGGTACTTCAAGGTCAAGGAAGGTCCGTTGCAATAAGACTCTAGGAGAATTGAAAGATAGCGCTTTTTATCAACAAAAATCTGTGTTGTGCTCGTTGCAATAAGACTCTAGGAGAATTGAAAGAGGTAACCAAAGAGCAACGTGAGCGCTAGGCCGATGTGTTGCAATAAGACTCTAGGAGAATTGAAAGACGCTTCTGTTCCTTATCATAGTCTCCGAAATACATGTTGCAATAAGACTCTAGGAGAATTGAAAGCTAACAGGGCAATCGTCGTGCTGAATTTAGTCATTGTTGGTTGCAATAAGACTCTAGGAGAATTGAAAGCGAACAGGCCGCGCAGGGCGCCGCGCAGGCGAGCGGCGGTTGCAATAAGACTCTAGGAGAATTGAAAGTAGTTTATACTGTAAGGCAAAGCCCAGAAAGCGTTGATGTTGCAATAAGACTCTAGGAGAATTGAAAGTTTTTTCCCTTTCCCCATCACTCAACCCTCCTTAGCTGTTGCAATAAGACTCTAGGAGAATTGAAAGTGAAGTCAAACGTGCTGACGGCTCCGCCCGTGTTCTCGGTTGCAATAAGACTCTAGGAGAATTGAAAGGGACGGAAGTTATGCGGGCGGCGAACTATGGGCGTTATGTTGCAATAAGACTCTAGGAGAATTGAAAGATTGGTTCTGAACTGGCGCAAGGTGGCGCTCGGCGTCGTTGCAATAAGACTCTAGGAGAATTGAAAGCGCAGAGGACGTGTCCCTCCCTCGCTATCACTAGAGGTTGCAATAAGACTCTAGGAGAATTGAAAGTTGCACTGTCCTTCACACTCATTGCTGCGGTCGTGCGGGTTGCAATAAGACTCTAGGAGAATTGAAAGGAACATGACAAAGCTCTACACGCTCGACAACGGCTCGGTTGCAATAAGACTCTAGGAGAATTGAAAGGTCTAACGGTTTCCCTCATTTTGCCCCTCAACCTATGGTTGCAATAAGACTCTAGGAGAATTGAAAGTTCAATCTCTGCGAGCTTTTTGTATATCCAAACTACCGTTGCAATAAGACTCTAGGAGAATTCTAGAAGTTCTTCTGGGAAGGAATTAATTACATAATTCTACAATAAATCAATAATCTAATTGTGCAAAGATAGATCTGGAGGGAAATCGCAGCAAATTAGCGTTAAGTGGAAGGCACTATGAAACCCAAAGAAACAGAAAAGGAACAAAATCGCCCTCACTCGAGGGCAGCCAAAAGCTTCTCCATGAACATCTTCTCCGGGTAAGCTCCCTCGAACTGAACCTTGTCCTCGCCGTCCACCTGGATGACGATCTTCGGGACGGCCATGACACTGTACTGGTCAGCCCATTCCGGATACTCGATGGCCTCAACCATGTCTCCCCTGATCTTGCCCTTGCCGGCGTTGGTGTTCTCGATGGCGAACTTGTGGGCCATCCTGACCGCGAGCGGGCAGTATGGGCAGGTCGGGGTGACGAAGACGAGTATCCTGACGTCCCTGTCGACCTTGGCAAGCTCCTCCTTCGTATCAGGCATGAGGTCAGTCTGGGCGTTGCTGACATCGACGATGTCCTCAAGGAAGGCACCGAACTCGTGGCCGGCAGGAAGGCCGAAGAACCTTACGCCCATGTCCTTGCCGTCCTGGGTTATGGTAATAGCCGGGGCGCGGTCGATACCATACTGCTCGGCGAGCTTCCTGCCATCCTCACTGTCGAAGTCATAGAACTCGTAGCTGAGCTTGTCGCTGAGCTCCGAGAGTTCCTGGACGAGCTGCTTCAGCTGGTCACAGTACTGGCAGTGATCCTTGCCGATGAATCCGATAATCTTGACTGGGTTCGTCATCTTGGAGAAGAACTCCTCCCTGATGACCTTCTTATCTCCATCGCTAATCAATCCCATTCTCAACACCTCCATAGCTAAAGGTTTATAACGCTTTGAGCACAATACCTGGTGAGGCTTAATCTCCAGGTTTGCAACCTAAGGTTGAATGTTCACTATATAAGCTTTGCGTCACAGATCTGGGTGGTGTGGGTCATGACTGAACCGGACATCTTTTACATATTAGGAAACAAGGTGAGGCGCGATCTGCTCAGCCATCTCACCTGTACGGAATGCTACTTTAGCTTCCTCAGCAGTAAAGTAAACGTTTCCTCAACGGCAGTTGCCAAGCACCTTAAAATCATGGAGCGCGAAGGCATACTCAAGTCCTACGAGAGGGAAGGCCCATTCATTGGACCCGCGAGGAAGTACTATGACATAGCCATATCCAGAACTTACGTCACCACGGTAACCCCCAACCTATTCTGGTACCGCGGCCTTGACCTGGGCGGATCTTTGATAGAAAAAGCCGAGATAGACCTCTCCCGCATACCCCTCGAACACGAAACACTCATCAGTATGGTCGCCTCATTCCTTGAGCTTACCGAAGAGCTCGAGAAGATTCTCCAGGCCCTTCAAGCAGTTGAGAGCAGAAGGGATAGGCTGATGAAGGAGATAAAAGAGCGCTACCTAGAGGAAATCGGCGACATGACTCAAATGGCGATACTCCATTACTTACTCCTCAACGGTGAGGCCACTATCGAAGGCCTGAGCGACAGGCTGAACCTCAAGGAGAGGGAAGTCATCGCCAAAGCCCAAGAGCTGGACAAGTTTATACCGTTAAGAATAAAAGACGGAATCGTCAAAATCGACGAGGAAAGGCTCAAACAAAAGCTTGGCGGTGTCGAAGATGCCGGAGAAGATTAAAGTCGTCGTTAACGAAGACAGGTGCTACCTCTGCGGCGGCTGTGCAGGCGTCTGCCCAACGCTGGCCATAAAAGTAGGCTCCTCAAGGTGGGAGTTCTTCCAAGACAAGTGCATATCCTGCCGCATATGCATCAACGCCTGCCCGGTTGGCGCCCTAACCGCTGAACCCCTGGGGGTGTCCGAATGACCGAGATGAAGTACGATGTAGTGGTTGTCGGCGCAGGAATCGCCGGCCCAATCGTCGCGAGAAACGTTGCTAAAGCTGGCTTTTCCGTCCTGCTCATCGATAAGAAGTCCGCGATAGGCACTCCAAAGCAGTGCGCCGAGGGAATCAGCAAGACGGTCTTTGAGAAGTACGACATACCCTACGACAGACGCTTCATCAACCGTGAAATTTACGGTGCCAAACTCTACTCCCCAAGCGGCTACGAGCTCGAGCTCAGATACAAGGAAGTCAGCGGTGTAATCCTCGAGAGGAAGGTCTTTGACAAAATGCTTGCTTATTACGCCGCCAAAGCTGGGGCCGACGTCCTGGCTAGAACTGAGGCAATGGATGTCATAAGAAAGGACGGAAAGATAGCAGGAATAAAGGCCAAGCACGAGGACGAGCCCATTGAGATTTATGCTGATATCATCGTTGCTGCCGATGGCGTGGAGAGTACCATAGCGAGGAAGGCCGGCATAAACACCTACGCTCCGCCGCACGAGTTCGATTCTAGCTACGAGTACGAGATGCTCATCGAGGGCTTTGACCCTGACCTAATCCACCTCTGGTTCGGGAACGAGATAGCGCCGAGGGGCTACGTCTGGGTCTTCCCCAAGGATGAGGATAGAGCCAACGTCGGAATAGGCATAAACTCCGACAATCCCCGGACGGCCAAGTACTACCTCGACAAATGGCTGAAGGAGAACAATATCCCCGCCAAAAAGCTCCTGGAGGTAAACGTCGGCGTCGTTCCGGTTGGCGGCTTCGTCAAAGAGCTCGCCAAGGACAACGTTATCGTTGTCGGCGACGCAGCAAGGCAGGTCAACCCCATGCACGGAGGCGGAATGGCCGAGGCAATGGAAGCCGGAACCATAGCCAGCAAGTGGATAGTCAAGGCTCTGGAAGAGGAAAACCCGGAACTTCTCAAGAACTACACGACCGAATGGTGGGAGACCGACGGAAAGAGGCTTGAGAAGGTCCTAAGGGTCAGGCGCGTCACGGAGAAGCTCACCGACGAAGACCTTGACCTCTTCATCCAGATACTCAGTGGTGCGGATGCCGAAAAGATAGCCAGCGGCGACTATGGAGAGGTTGTAAAGGCCCTCCTCAAGCACCCCAAGGTGCTCATGAGCAAGAGGAGGCTGAGCCTCCTAAAGGAGTTGCTCTAATCACTTCTTTCCCTTCTTCCAGTCCTTGCAGTTCATATCCAGGCAAATCTCATATTCCCTGCCCTTTTCGCGGATTTTGACAACAGGGGCACCATCACAGCAGGTCTTGTTCGTTGGGATTATCCGCCCGCGCTGGAGGAGTGGGTACGTAACGTTGCACTTCGGCCAGTTCGAGCAGCCAACGAATCTCTTCCCCGTCTTTCTGTTGTAGCGGACGACCAAATCGCCGCCACATTTGGGGCATTTGCCAACGACAAGGGGCGTCTTTTCTCCCTTTTCAATGGTCTTCTTCACCTCTTTTTCCTCGGTCTCACTGAGTTCCTTCACCGTCCCAGCGCGCTTGGCATTTTCCTTGCTCGTTGTTACACCGGTGCCCGTAGTTTCCATGAGGGCCTTTCCGATGTCCAGCTCCTTTTCTTTGAACTGCTGAAGAATCTTGATGAGCTGCTCCTTGCTCTCTTCTATAACCCTGTCTTTATCGGCCTTGCCAGCCATTATCTCATCCATCTTCTCTTCGAAGGCCCTTGTCAGCTCGACGCTCACTATGTCCGGGACGTTCCGCTCCAAGGCCTCGACGACTCGCATGCCAAGGGGAGTTACCTTTATCTTCTTCTTACCCTCGATGTAGCCCCTACTGTAGAGCGTTTCGAGTATCTGAGCTCTCGTTGCCTTGGTTCCGATTCCGAGGTCCTCCATCCTCTTGATTACGGCTGCGGGAGAGTATCTCGCCGGCGGCTTGGTTTTCTTCTTCTCACGCTTTATCTGGAGGACCTTAACAGGCTCGCCCTCCTTAAAGGCGGGCAGGATAGCCTCATCAAACTTGACATACTTTCCATAAACCTTGAGCCACCCTTCCTTAATCGTTCTGGCTCCGCTCAGAATGAAGCGGTGACCGTTTGAGTTTATAATGACCTTCATTATCTCCCTAACGGCCGGCTCCATAAAGAGAGCCAAAAAGCGCCTCACGATTAGGTCGTAGAGATTGGCCTCGTCTTTAGTCAGCTCTCCCGGCTTTGGAAGCTCGCCTGTAGGGTAAATGGCAGGATGGGCTGGGTCGTCCTTCTTGCCTTCGACAGGTTTGAGCCTCTCCTTACCCAGAAGCTCATGGGCAAAGGGCTTGTACTCCGGAAGCTTAGCCAGGTTCTGGAGTATGGAGCGGAAGTTGAGGTTCTTTGGGAGTTTCTGCGAGCTTGTCCTTGGATAGCTCGTTAATCCGCGCTCATACAGCTTCTGTGCGAGCTCTAATGTCTTTTTAGGTGAGTATCCAAAGGCTGAATATGCTTCCCTCTGGAGCGTTCCGAGGTCGAAGGGAACCGGAGGATGTCTGTTCTGCTGCTTCACATCAACCTTCTCGACGAAGGCCGGCCCCTTCTTGGCCTCTTCAACGATGCGCTTGGCCTCATTTTCATCAAGGATGCGCTCCTTTTCGTAAACGGCCGTGTACTGCTGGCCGTTCTTCTCTAAAACCATTTTAATGACCCAGTATGGCGTGGGTTTGAAGTTCTGGATCTCCTTCTCCCTGTCCACGAGGAACTTAAGAGTGGGCCCCTGGACTCTACCGGTGCTCAGAACCATCCACTTGCCACTGGCGCGCTTTATCGCAGAGGTTAGGGCGCGAGAGAGGTTCACTCCCCAGTACCAGTCGAGGACATGGCGTGCTATTCCCGCATCGGCCATTCCAAAGTTTATGGTCGATTCCAGGTTGTACCAGGCCTTTAGGAGGTCCTTCTTCGTTAAGGCGGAGAACTTCATGCGCTTGGCCTTTGAGGGGTCAACGCCGCAGGCGTATTTGAGGGCTGTATAGCCGATAACCTCACCCTCGGTATCGTAGTCGCAGGCAACTACAAACTCGTCGGCGCGTTTGGCTAGAGTTGCCAGAGCCTTGATGTAGTCTTTAGCGTAACTCTTGCCCTTCTCGGCAACATAGACAGGAACCCATTCAATATCAAAGACCGGATAACCGTAAGTCTTCGTCTTTGGGGCGAGCGAGAAGAGGTGGCCAACTGCCGGAGCTACGATTATTCTCTTCCCGTCGCGCGTGAACTCATAGTAAGGAACCTTACCGATGGTCTTCCTGACCGGCCTACCCTCTGCCAGGGCATAGGCTATCTTTCTCGCGACGTTAGGCTTCTCGGCGATAATGAGCGTGACCATGACGACACCTCTACTCCCTACGGGACGGCCGTATAAAAATTCTGCGGAACAAGCTTTGATGGGCAAAGTTAATCAAAAAGTTAACCCCTTGAGAACAAGCACTTTTAGGACTGTACTCAAGTTTCCCGTCAACGCTTCATGGGAAGCGAAGCTTCCCGACATGTTGAGACTGCGTCTCAACATGCGCCAGCAAGCGAACTTCGCTCTGCAAAGTCTGATCAAGTGGTAAACTCCCCCAATCGGCTGAAGGAGTTTGCATGTCATCTTAAGACTGCAAGTTCAACGAGGGTTTAACAAGGAACAAGCAAGTTAGGCGGTTTATCCTCTCTCAACGCCAATTCAGGCGTTATTTTGAAGTAAACACTGAGAAACTGACAACTTAATGAGTAAACTCACTTAAGAACCAGCCATTCTGGAACCCACATGCGAACCCCGATCAAATCTCGCGAAGGTGGAGTTTGTTAGAATGGTGCGGGGGCGGGGATTTGAACCCCGGAACCCCTGCGGGAGTGGATCTTGAGTCCACCGCCTTTGACCAGGCTCGGCAACCCCCGCGTCTACGGGTCAAAAGGAATAACCAGGCGCGAACTTATAAATTTAACGTAGGTCGTGCATCTTGGGAAATCGAAAAAGGAAAGAAACGCATCTCAGACCTTAATCGGCGCCCCAAATGCTCTGTCTCCAGCATCGCCAAGGCCCGGCAGGATGTAGCCTTTTTCGTTGAGCTCCCTGTCTATCGCCGCGACGAACATCTCCACGTCGGGGTGAGCTTCCTTTATCCTGCTTATTCCCTCTGGAGCGGCCAGGACGCCGACGATGACGTAGCGCTTAGCCTTTCCGTACTTCTTGACCTCGTCGAGAACCTTAATCAGCGTCGAGCCTGTCGCTATCATAGGGTCGGCTATGATGACTGTGTCTTTCTCAGTTATTTGGGGCACCTTGACGTATTTCATCTCTATTTCGAACTTCGGAGCCTTGCCGCGGGAGGCTGAGACAATGCCCACGCGGGCGTGGTCGAGAACCTTAATGAGTCCCTCCATAAGAGGTATTGCTGCCCTCAGAACGGTTATTATGACAACGTTACGCCTGTCGGCAATGAGGATCCCGTCGGTCTCTTCGAGGGGCGTCTTTATCTTGATCCTCTCCGTCTCCATTGTCTTGGTTATCTCGTAGGCCATGTATCTGCCAAGCTTGACAAGACCCTTCCTGAAGGCTATCGGGCCTGTGTTCTCATCTCTCAGCTCAGTCAAAATCTCCATAATGAATGGGGAGTCCTCAAAAGAGTAGACACCTTCCCAGCGTTCGTCCCTGATCATGCCATCACCAAAAGGGGGTTGGGGAGGGGGTTTATTAGTCTGACTCCTGATTTGAGCTGCTGATTTTACCCCCATGATTTTAGATTCGAATATTTACTTATAATTCGCAAGAAAGTTTAAAAAATTATCGGTTCTTACTCGTGAAGGCAGGAAACTTTTCACGAACATCTTTACTTAACGACTTTTCAGGCCCTACCCTTTGGGGGGGCAAAATAGGAGGGTATTACCATCTTTCAATGATCCTTTTCATCCATGTGCCCCGCACGAACCATATTAATGCAACACCTGCGGCTATAAAGTTGCTCAATCCCATGCCGAAGAAGACGCCCTTGCTGGTGAAGTCAAAGAACTCGGCAAGGGGTATCGTGAGTCCGAGTATTGTTATCGCCGGTATATATCCAAAGGCGTAGCTAAGAGGTACTCTGAGCCCCCAGAGGCGCAGTATGCTCAGCGTCATGCTTTTTTTGGTATGGCCGGCACTCCTAAAGACGTTGGTCACGACGACAAAGATGCCATTGAAAAATGGGACTGAGATGAGGAAGTACTTGAGCACTATCTCACTCTCTGCTATAACGGCTGGATCATTGAGGAAGATGCGGAAAATATCCTCCCGGAAGATCCCTATCAGGAGGACTGAAAGCGAGGCTATCGCGAAGTTCACCATCATTGTCCTCTCGGCTATCTTTTTGGCCCTCTCGTACTGCTCCGCACCGACGTTCTGGGCGACCATTGTGCCCATTCCCATTCCTATTCCCCTTGCTATACTCGTGAGGACGTTCACTAGGCGAGTGGTGATTATATAGGCAGCGTAAGCTACATCGCCGAAGCCAAATATAATCCTCGTCAAAACTACGAAGCCAAAATTATTTGCCGACTGCCCGACACTCGAGGGTAGTCCTATGCGGAATATCTTGCCGTAGAACTCCAGATTGGGCTTGAGGCTTTCAAGTGTCAGGTGAACCCCAACCCTACCGCTGAAGAGGAGGTACGCCCCGATGAGTGAGCCAACGCTGTTGGCCGTTATCGTTGCCAGAGCGGCTCCCTTTATTCCCATCTCCGGAAGGCCGAGCCAGCCGAAGATAAGTATCGGATCAAGAATTACGTTTATGGCAACCGTTAAAAGATTGAGCTTCATTGGCGTTTTGGTGTCACCAACCGCCCTCAGGAGGAAGCTGAAGGCGAAGCTGGTGAATGCAAAGGGTATGCCGAGGAAGATTATTCGGGTGTAGGCCAGGGCGTAGGGATAGACGCTCTCCGAGACCTTCATGAAATGAAGCGCATAGGGGGTCACGAAGTAGCCGAATACGCCAACGATTGTCGCAAATATGAGGACAAGGGAGTAAAGCGAGCCAGCTGCATTGTTGGCCCTGTCGTATCTTCCGGCCCCAACGTACTGGCCTACCAGAGCAAAGCCGGCAGTTGCAAAGCCCATGCCTAAAGCCATGAGAGTCCCTATCATTGGCCATGCCGTTCCAGGAGCTGAAAGTTCTGCCCTACCAAGGCGTCCTAACCAGAAGGTATCCGTGAGGTTGTAAAGAACCTGCACTAAGTTGTTGATTATTAGGGGAAATGAGAGCGCAAAAAGCGTCTTCTCGATGGGCCCTTGGAGTATCTCCTCGCGCATTTTCTGAACTTTCTTGCCCCCCATGTTCAATCAGACCGCAATCGAAACGTTGATATAAAAGGGTTATGGTGCTTTTTCTATTATTTTTCTCATCCAGCTTCCCTGGAGGAACCAAGCGAAGGCAAACAGCGCGCTGAGGATGTTGCTTAGCCCCATACCGAGCCAGACTCCAATGGTGTCATTCAGGAACAGCCCGAGACCGTAAGCGAGAGGAATTCTCAGGATCCAGAGCCTTATCATGCCAAGCACCATGGCCTTCTTAGTGTGGCCAGCGCTCTGAAAGACGTTGCTTACCGCGGAGAGTATGCCGAAGAAGGGCAGCGAGACCGCGAAGTACTTCACGAACTTAACGCTCTCCGCTAAAACTTCTGGGTCCTTTAGGAAGAAGCCGAATATCTGCGGCCTGAAAATTATGACTATGGCCGTTCCAGCACTCAGGATTATGAAGTTGATGAGCATCGCTTTTTCGGCTATCTTCTTGGCCCTCTCGTACTTCTCTGCCCCAACGTTCTGACCTACCATCGTACCCATGGCCTGGCTTATGCCGTTGGCAAAGGCGAACATGAAGTTGATCAGCCTGTTGGCTATGCTGTACGTTGCGAAGGCTACAGTTCCATAACCGTATATAATCCTTGTAAGCACAACAAAGCCTAGAGCATCCGTGGAGAAACCAACGCTTGATGGAATGCCCACCCTGAAGATACGCTTGTAGAAGTCCCAGTTCGGCTTCAGGTTTTCCAGCGTTAGGTGGATTCCAACCTTGCCTGTGAAGAGCAGGTAGCCGCCTATGAGCGAGCCGATGCTGTTTGAGACCATCGTAGCCACAGCCGCTCCGACGACGCCCAGCTCCGGAAAGCCAAGCCAGCCGAAGATTAGAAACGGGTCTAGGACTATGTTAAGAAAGACCGTGAATGCGTTTATCTTCATTGGCGTCTTGGTGTCTCCTATAGCCCTCAGGAGGAAGTTGAAAGCGAAGAGCGTAAAAGAGAAAGGTATTCCGATGAAGACTATCCTCGTGTAGCTTAGGGCATAGTCATAAACCTCAGGCGTGACGTTCATGAAATCCATCGCCAGAGGCGCTATCAGAACACCGACGACCGCTACAATAGCGGAGAATATCATCATGAGGGAGTAGAGGGAGCCTGCCGCCCTGTTTGCTTCGTCGTACCTCTTGGCTCCCACGTACTGGCTCACGAAGGCGAAGCCTGCTATTGCAAAGCCCATCCCTATGCTCATAAAGAACCACACGAGGGGCCACGCGGTCCCCGGTGCGGAGAGCTCTTCCCTGCCGAGCTTGCCGAGCCAGAAGGTATCCGTGAGGTTGTAAAGAACCTGCACTAAGTTGTTGATTATGAGCGGGGAAGCTAACTTGATGAGGGTCTTCTCCACGTGTCCCTCGACGATTTGCTGCCTCATCGCATCTATTTTGTCCCTTTTGTCGCCATCCATGTCAATCAAACGGGTGTCGAAACGCTAATATAAAAGCCTTGCTGTGGATAAAGAATCCATCTCTGTTTTTCAGAAAACTGGAGAATGCTTAAGTCACGGAAGATAGAAATCAAAGGGGATAGAAAAGAAGGAAGCGCAGAGCGCTGCTTGAAGAGGTTCACTCGAAGAGCCTCTTCCTGGCGGCCTCAAGCATGAGCTTCTGCTCTTCCCTGGCGACGGTCTTCCTGACGAGCTCGACAGCATCTGGGTTGGCGCTGACGCTGTCGATGCCCATCCTGACGAGGAGCTTGACCATCTTCGGGTCGCTGCCGGCCTGGCCACAGATGCTGGTCTCAACGCCGTATTTCTTGCAGGTCTTTATGACGTTCTCGATGAGCTTGAGAACGGCCGGGTGCTTCTCGTCGTAGAGCTTGAAGACGCGCTCGTTGTCCCTGTCGATGGCGAGGGTGTACTGGGTGAGGTCGTTGGTACCGAAGCTGACGAAGTCAAGGCCCTCCTTGATGAGGTCCTCGATGATGAGGGCTGAAGCCGGGGTCTCGATCATGACGCCCCACTCGACGTCCTTGTGCGGAATGAGGCCAACCTCCATGGCTATCTCCTTGGCCTTCCTTATCTGCTCTGGGTGGCTGACGAGCGGGAGCATGACACCGATGTTGTCGTAGCCCTCGTCAACGAGCCTCTTGATGGCCTTGAACTCGGCCTTAAGGAGCTCAGGCTGGTCGAGACCGCGCCTGATGCCTCTCCAGCCAAGCATCGGGTTCCTCTCTTCTGGCTCGTCCTCGCCACCTGGGAGCTCGCGGAACTCGTTGGTCGGAGCGTCAAGGGTTCTGTACCAGACCCTCCTCGGGTAGAAGGCCTCAACGACCTTCCTGATGCCCTCGACGAGCTTCTCAACGAGCTCTTCCTCCCTGCCCTCCTTGATGAACTTGATCGGGTGGGCACCGATGCCGAGGATCATGTGCTCGGCCCTGAGGAGGCCAACTCCGTCGGCGCCGGTGGCGGCGGCCCTCTCGGCCACTTCCGGCATGGAGACGTTGACCTTGACCTCGGTGGCGGTGATGAGTGGAGCACCGGCAACGACGACCTTACCCTCGGCCTTCTCTTCTTCGCTCTTAACGAGGCTCTTGACTATGCCCTCGTAGACGACACCCCTGGTACCGTCGACGGTAACGAGCATGCCGTCCTTGAGGACCTTGGTGGCCTCCTTGGTACCGACGACGGCTGGGATGCCAAGCTCCCTACTAACGATGGCGGCGTGGCATGTTCTTCCGCCCTCGTCGGTGACGATAGCGCTGGCCCTCTTCATGGCCGGAACCATGTCCGGGTTGGTCATGGTGGTGACGAGGACATCGCCTTCTTTGACCTTGTCTATGTCATTCGCGTCGAAGATGACGACAACCTTACCGGCACCAATGCCCGGTGAGGCTCCAAGACCCTTGAGGAGAACCTTCATCTCCTCGGTCATCTCGGCCTCCTCCGCCTTAACCTCCTCCTTAAGGGTCGTAATCGGCCTGGACTGGACGATGTAGAGCTTGCCGTCGTCCTTGTCGTAGGCCCACTCGATATCCTGCGGCCAGCCATAGTGCTCCTCGATCCTGGCACCGATCTTGGCGACCTCGAGTATCTGCTCGTCGGTGAGGACCTGCTTCTCGACGTACTCTGGACCGAGATACTCGGCGGTCTTAACGGTGACGGTTCCCTTGCCGGTCTCGGGGTTCTTGACAATCATTATCTCCTTCTTGGCGATGTACTTCTCCTTAATCTTCCAGGTACCCTTCTCAACGATGTATTCGTCCGGAGAAACGGCACCGCTGACGACGGCCTCACCGAGGCCCCAAGCGGCGTTGATCATGATCTCGCTCCTGTCGTTGGTGACCGGGTTGGCAGTGAACATGACACCGCTGGTCTCGCTGTTGACCATCTTCTGGACGACGGCGCTAAGGTAGACCTTGCTGTGGTCAAAGCCCTGCTTGGCCCTGTAGAAGGTGGCCCTTGCAGTCCAGAGGCTGGCCCAGCAGCGCTTGACCTTGTCGAGAACGTCGTCCTCGCCGTAGACGTCGAGGTAGGTCTCCTGCTGGCCGGCGAAGGAAGCCTCTGGGAGGTCCTCAGCGGTGGCAGAAGAGCGGACGGCAACGTAAACGGCGTCCTTGTTGAAGCGCTGGCTGAGCTTCTTGTAGGCGTCAACAATCTCCTTGGCTATCTCCGCGGGCATCTCCATGGAGATGATCTTCTCCCTTATCTTAGCGGTGTTCTCCTGGAGCTGCTTGGAGTCATCAACGTTGGTTTGGGTGATGATGTCCAGAATCCACTCCTGAAGGGTTCTACCATCCTCAACGCGGACGTTCTCAACAAAGTACTTGTAGGCCTCAGCAGTAACACAGAACCCGGGTGGAACCGGAATACCTGCGTTGGTAAGTTCACCAAGGTTTGCACCCTTTCCACCGACAAGGGCAACGTCCTTCTTTCCAAGCTCCTCAAACCACTTTATAAACTTGTATTCGCTCATACAAATCCCTCCACAGTTGTTTACTGCGGGTGATATATAGAAAGTCTATATTTAAAATTAACTATCCAGTGATGTTCGGTGGCGTACAGAAATGATAGAAACTCCAAATGTACGCATTGGATGGATAAAGGCACCATAATTCTTTATTCCTTTTTGCGGAGCTCACGAAGTTTTTTCTGAAAATGTTTCTTGAATTTTTATATTTTTCGCCCATTCCCACAAATCTCCTAATGCGACAATACCATTTGTAATTGCCGAGCACAATAAACAGAGAAGAAACTAAGGAATATTTAATTAAATTTAATCAACGAATGAAGCTCTAGCAGTTCGTTTAGCATCCCTATGGCTTTATCCCAGCCGTAGGCGTAACTGAAGTGGCGGTACATAGTTAAAACGGCGTCTAGTGGGTGAACTTCCCTGTTGGGATCAAAGGTGTTGAAGATGAACTGTATCGTCCTGTTTTCATCCTCGGTGAATCCAGCGACGTGGTATATATAGGCCATTTGAGCGTAGGTGGCGCGAGAGTAGGCGTACTCAAACTTCTCAGCCTTTAGCTTTCCACTCTCTTCCTGCTGATCCCTCAGCCACTCCGCGGCCTTCTTTATCGACTCGAGAACTGTCTCATTGCCCGTCAGTTGATAGTACCTAGCGAGGCCTGAGGCTATCGCCACGGTCGTTCCCACGTTATCGTTCCAGCTGCCCCCCCTCTTCTGCTCTTTAAGTATCCCCTCAAGCACGTTTTTCTCAGTGGTCTCGTTGAGTATTCCCAGCTCCTTGTAGAGAGGAAGTAACATGGCGTTGACGACAAGTGACCCCTTCTCGTCCTTCGGCGTCGTCATGAAGTAGTCTTCCATCTCCCGGCTCTCGAGGAGCTCAATTGACTTCTCTTTACCATCGAAATTAATGTCCCTCAGGGGTTCAAGGGTGTACGCCGTGTAGAGCGTGAAATCATTCGGTGGAACGCCCCACGGGAAGGCTCCGTTGTCCATCTGCTTGTAAGAGAGCCATTGTAGGAGCCAGTCGGTGCGTTCCTTGAATGCCGTATCTCCCGTCTTCTCGTAAAGCTTCGTGTAGAGCTCCACCATCCAAGCGTTGAGGTTGAAGTAGGCCTTGTAGCGGTCATCGAAGTCAGCGTAGTTGTAGCCAGTCCAGAACTTTTCCAGGAAGTTCACGAGAGGCTCATAGGTTCCGGTGTAGTTCAGCGGGAAGGGATCCACCGGCTTCAGTTCAGGCTCCGGAATGAAGCTGTATACCTGGGCGTTGCCGTTGCAGAACTCCAGCTTGAAGTGGGTATCATAGGGGGCGTACTCCATGAGGCCATACTTGATAAGGCCGTAGCTCAGTCTTGTCCTGTCCACGAAGATGTAGCTCACGTTGTATTTCTTCATGAGGAAATAGACACGCTCCCTCTGATTGGAGCTGAACATCACAACGTGGTCGTTGTACGCCCGGCTCGCTTCCATTGCTGTTGGCGCCTCACCAAAGAAGCCCTGGTAGACCTTTTTCCAGATGACAACATCCTTCCTATGGGTGTTGCCTATGATGAGATATCCCATGTCCCACCAGACGAGTATGGTGGCGTTCTCGGGGGTGTTGTCGATAACCCACTGATAGGCCTCCTTGTCGCTAATGGTCGGTGGGTTGATGTAATTGAAGGCACCGTAGGTTCCCTGGGCGAAAGGAACGAGGAGCATCAATATGATAACTGCCGTTGCGAAGCTCTTCTTTGCTGTGATCTTCCTGATCCAGCCCGCTCCGAATCCCCGGACATCCTCAAAGGATTTCCTGAGGAGTAATGCCATCCTTGGGAATACTTCGTCCATTAGGAAATCGGTGGCCATGGCAGCGAGAGGTATCGTCGCGTAGGGGTCACGGAAGCGGAAGGAGATACCGCCGGCGAGCATAAATGCCCAGGCCCAAAGGGCAAAGCCCCTCCTTATGGGATCCTTTTCGAGGTAATATCTCGTTCCGAGAGCGCCAAATACGAGCTGGATGATCCCTATCCACTTGAAGTAGCCCAAGAAGCTGACTTCCGTCTTCTGCAGCCTCAGGAAGAAGTCTGCAACAAGGGAGTTAATGAACTCGACCTGGAGGTATGCTATGTACGCCAGAACTAGCAGGGCGAGGAAGTAGTGGAGGTTCCTCTTTACCGTTGGCCACAGGTACGAGAAAACTATCAGTGCGGCCGCCATCATGAAGAATATCCATCCCCTGTGGGTGAGCATGTACACCCCAAGCAGAACGCCGAGGACTATCAGATACTTGAGACGCCTGGTCTTCAGGAACTTTATCAGGAACAGCAGGCTGAAGGAGAACATTGCCAGTCCGAGGTTCTCAGGGATGTAGAGCCCAGTCCTGTATATGAAGTTCGGAGCGAAAGCTAAAAGCGCCGTCGCAAGGAGTGCGCGCTTTCTATCTTCCATGAGCCCTTTAAAGGCGAGATAGAAGCCAAACACAGCTATGGTGCCGTAGATGGGCGGGAGTATGAAGAATATGTAATCCGAGGGGAACAGCTTATACACTGCTGCTCCGATGATGTGGAAGAGCGGTGGGTAGCTGTAGGCCCTCAGACCGAGAAGGGATGGGATATCTTTTGATATCGCACTTAATCCCTGCTCGGCGAGCCTCAGTGTTATGTCTCTGTGAAGGTACTCGTCGTAGGTCGCCAGCAGAAGAGTCCTGTGAGGTATCAGCCTGATGATAAAAGACGCGACGAGGAGCAGTGGAAGGTAACGCTTTTCAGTCCCAGTTTTCATCTCACCGGCACCCCTCAAACCTTTTAAGCTCTCCCTTTAACATTAGTTGGTGGTAAAGTGAGGGGGTTAAAAATCTTTAGCCTCGCCTTTTTCAGTTATCTCCTCATCTCCCTCTATTCCAACTACTTTGACGGCGAGTTGAGGGAGCTAATTTATGCTAAGGGCCTTTCTCCCTCAATGCTACTGTTAGGCGTGGTTTATGCTCTGGCGTTCTTTGCAGTATTTGCCCTCGGATATTCAACCAGATTCAAGGTAAATCCTTGGTTCTACGCTCTGGGAATATTCGTGCTCTCATTCCTTGAATATCCCCTCGGCCCGCTGTTGGCCACCTTGCTCATTGTGGCTTATTGTCTCCGTATCAATGTGTACAACAGATTTGCAGTTCATGCCTTGGTCATTGCCCTTCTTATCCCGATTGGTCTTTATCTGGTCGTGGGTGTTCCTCTATTTGAAAAACACCTGAGGTATGAGCTGGTTGGACCACTTGTCTTTTCTGCGCTTTTGGGAGCCCTCAGTATTGTGTATACAGACACCAGCACCAAAGTGAAGACTCTACTGTTCCTGATCTTTACCTTCATCTTCTTCCTCGGAACGTTCCGCTCCCTTATAGTGCTGATGTACCTCGCCTACGTCTTTGACCTGTACTCCCGCGGGATTTTCAGAGTTGATACAAAAACTCTGGGAAGTGGTCTCCTCTTGGGCCTTTTGGTGATATGGCTCAGCGGTAGCATCGAAGCAATTCTGATTAGGATTGGTTTTACTTTCTTAGTGTTTCACAACTTGGTTCGTCTTTCCCTTCCGACTGGCATCTTCCATGGGAGTCTGCTATTCAGCGACAATCCGAGGCATATGATTGCAGGGCTCTTTGGGGCGAGCGGCAACTACACATATTTCTTTTTCGGACAGGCAATTGCCGATTTTGGATTTTTTGGACTTCTGGAGGCTTTTTTGTTAGGTTTCCTCCTGAGGGAGAGTGAGAAAAACACAAAAAGTTTTGCATTTGTGCTTGCCATTATGATATACGCCCTCGATCCTGGAATCGATGCCTTCCTGCTGATATTCCTTCTGGGGGCACTGCTGTTTCTAAAGGAGTAACCGGTGCCGTTCCTATCCGAGTCAAGGTGGATTCTAAGAAGGATGTCGGAGTCACATCGCTCTGTATAAGTATTAACTTTCTGTTCTACTGAGATTGACAAACTAGCATTCTAATGTTCAAAAAGAGTCACTGCTGGTGTTACCGGGATAGTAGAGGGGATATGGTTACTCCATAGAACGAAATATTTATATCCATGCGATTTTCACTGTATAGGTGAGCATTACGATTAGGAGGTGTTAGGATGAATAAAAAGGCTCTGAGCCTTTTAGTCGTGGTAGTGATGCTACTCTCTGCGATCCCAGCGGCAATATCAGTGCTAGCAGTAACGGCGACTCCAGTACAGCAGTCTGAGAGTCCCCAGCAGATCGCGGTGGAGAAGCCCAGCAATTTCATACCGGGGGAAGTCCTTCAGAAGGAAATCCAGAAGGTTCTGGAGAGCAGCGGTAAGACGGTGCGCCTCATAGTGGCACCGGATAGGGATCACAGGACTGAGGTTTACAACGCCCTTAAGAGCCTTGGTAAGATTGACCCCATCAGCAAACCCGAGCTGCAGTTCATAGTTGTTGAAATGCCGGTTTCCAACGTTGAAAAGCTCGCTGAAATACCCGGAATACTCCACGTCTGGAAGGACGAGATGGTCAAGCTCGAGGAGCCCGTTGCCCCTGAGGCCGGGGCAGGAGATGTTTCTCCAGATGCCAGCTTCCCCGCTCACCCGGACATGTTCATGAGCATCTTCACGATTCACGCTTACGACACATGGGTTAATTACGGCGTCCTCGGAGACAATGTCACCGTTGCCGTTCTTGACACCGGAATTGACGTCGGCCACCCGTTCCTCCAGGTCACCCTCGATGGAAGGCCTAAGATTGTGAACATATACGACGCCAGTGACGAGGGGCTCGCGGAGATATACTACTCCAACAACACCACGTCCAGTAGCTACATAACAGTCGATAAGAACGTCACCCTGTTCTGGGGAGTTTATGCGCCGTACTACGGCCACGATGCATATTACACGAACTACACCATGGGAACCTATTACATCGGCAACATAACCGGCGACATGTACTATCTCGGGCTTCTTCCGGAGAGGTACTTTGACATGAACTTTGATGGTGACAGGGAAGACGTTTATCCGGTCCTCATCGTTGACAACAACGGCACTTACACAGCATACGTGGACACCAACATGAACAATAACTTTACTGATGATACTGGGGTTGGCCTCTATACTGAGACTGGCGAATACTTCACCTTCAACACCAGCCTCGTTAACGTTGCGTTTGCTGAGTTCGAGGCACCGTACTATGCAATGTTCATGTGGGACGCCCACGGACACGGAACCCACGTCAGCGGTACCGTTGCCGGCGTTGGCCTTCCAGACGACCCGCTTTTCGGCGGTGTGTATGGAGTTGCCCCCAACGCCCAGCTCATGGAGGTCAAGGTTCTTCCGGGTGAGTTTGGATTTGGAAGGACCAGCTGGATTATAAACGGAATGATATACGCCACCCTCAACGGTGCGGACGTCATAAGCATGTCTCTAGGCGGTGGAGGCGAGATAAACGACGGTATAGAGAGCCCGGAGAACTTCTACGTTAACCTGCTAACCGACTGGTACGGTGTTACATTTGCCATAGCCGCAGGAAACGAGGGCCCGACCACCAACACCGTCCACTCACCGGGTGACAGCGATCTCGCCATAACCGTCGGCAACTACGTGGACAACGAGAGGGAGTCCTTCTGGTACGGGGTTGATATGGGCATAATCTCCGGTCCAGCTATGAGCTCCAGCAGGGGACCGAGGGACGACGGTATGCTCGACCCCGACGTCATGGCTCCGGGTACCGACATATTCTCGAGCCTGCCGATGTGGTACACCGTCCTCTACGGCAACCCGTACAGGTACTACGGAATATGGAGCGGTACCTCGATGGCCACCCCGCATGTCAGCGGTGCCGTTGCCCTGATGATTAGCTACGCCAAGCAGCACAACCTGACCTATGATCCCATAATGATAAAGCGCGCCCTCGAACTCAGCGCCAAGCCCGTCAATGGGACCCTTATAGATCAGGGCTTCGGCCTCATACAGGTGGACAAGGCCATCGAGGAGCTCGAGAAGCTCAGCCAGGAGCCGACCACCTACATCTTCGCCGGAACCACCTACACTGGCTTCAAGAACCCGATAGGCGTTCCGATGATCCCGATATCACAGGCCTATGTGGACTTCAACGGCTACTTCCAGAACGCCTTTGGCTTCCCGTACCTTTACAGGGGAGTCTACATAAGGAACGAGTATCCGGGAAGCGTTCCGATATACTTCTCACCGCTCGTCTATGAGCCAGGTTGGGGACTCTGGTACGTCTTCGAGAACAAGACCTACAGGATAAGCACCAACGTTAATTGGATCATTCCCAACACCACAGAGGTCACGATCAACGGCGCCAGTGCTCAGAGCATAGACGACCTCATAGGACAGTTCTCAATTAACATCGACTACTCCAAGCTCCAGAAGAGTGGAACCTACGTTGGACTCGTTTACATCGACGACCCCGACACCAGCTACATCGACGGCTACATAGCTGTCACCGTCGACATTCCGGTGAACCCGAACGGTGAAAGCTATGCCAAGCTCTCCGACACCGAGAAGCCTGGAGAAGCCAAGCACTACTTCGTTAAGGTTCCGCGCGGCACCAAGGATCTCCGCGTCACCCTCCGCATCGCAACCGACGCCGAGGGCAACCCGATTGGCAGAACGACCCTTCTCATCGCTAGGCCACTCGGTGAGGTCGTTGCTGCCTATGTCCCAGACTACTACTACGTCGGAGCCAACCCTGCCGGAAACGTCTACGAGTACACCTGGGTCATTCCCAACCCGGTCGAGGGCACCTGGGAGATAACTGCCTACTCTAGTATATTCACCAAGTACCTCAGCGGCTACGACACTTCCCAGTACGAGATTGAGGTCAGCCTGACCTCAGTTTCCATCGAGCCTG